>NZ_JBHUSF010000101.1:0-26470 GCF_042673295.1 Rhodococcus sp. NPDC057014 | reverse complement strand
CGTACGTGTAGCCCTCCGGCGGGGTGCGGCGCGGCCTGAGAGCGAAAACCCGCGCTGCACCCCGCCGCGGTTCTACGCTGAACTGGTGGTGGCTCTCGTTCGAGCGGTCCGGCGGCTGGCTCTGGGACGCCCGCTGCGCAGTGACGATCTCGGGGAGCAGTTGCTGACCAAACGTCTGGCGCTGCCGATCTTCGCTTCCGACCCCCTGTCGTCCGTCGCGTATGCGACGCAGGAGATCCTGCTGATCCTGTCGCTGGGCGGTCTCGCGTACTTCTATCTGACACCGTATCTGGCGGTCGGGGTGGTGGTGCTTCTCGCGGTCGTCGCCCTGTCGTACCGCCAGGTGGTGTACGCCTATCCCAGCGGGGGCGGCTCGTACGAGGTGGCCACGAAGAACCTCGGCCCGTCCGCGGGATTGACGGTGGCGTCGGCGCTGCTCATCGATTACGTGATGACGGTGTCGGTGTCGGTGTCGGCGGGCGTCGACAATCTGATCTCGGCGGTGCCCGCGCTGAACACGCACCGGGTGGCGCTGGCCGTGGCGTTCGTGGTGCTGCTGACGGTGATGAACCTGCGCGGGATCCGCGAATCGGGAACCACGTTCGCCTTCCCGACGTACGGGTTCATCGCCGGTGTGATGATCCTGATCGTGACGGGCTTCATCCGCGTCGCGGCCGGTTCGACGCCCGTTGCCGAAAGCGCCGGCTACACCATCGAACCGGAACTGTCCGGGCTGACCGGTCTGGCCCTCGTGTTCTTCGCGCTGCGCGCGTTCTCGTCCGGATGTACCGCGCTGACGGGGGTCGAGGCCATCTCCAACGGGGTACCCGCGTTCCGTAAACCGAAGAGCGCCAACGCCGCGAAGACCCTCATGGCGATGGCGGCCACGGCGATCGTGATGTTCGCGGGAATCACCGCGCTGGCCATCGTCACCAAGGTGCACGTCGCGGTGAACCCGTGCGATCTGATCGGGTTCGCCGGAAACTGCGAGACCGACCCGCAGCGCACCGTCATCGCCCAGATCGCGGCCGCAGTGTTCGGCGGCACCACCAACTTCGGCTTCTTCTACGTGCAGGCCGCGACCGTGCTGATCCTCGTGCTCGCCGCGAACACCGCCTACAACGGCTTCCCGCTGCTCGCGTCGGTGCTCGGCCGCGACCGCTACCTTCCCGTCCAGCTCAACACTCGCGGCGACCGGTTGGCGTTCAGCAACGGCATCGTGCTCCTCGCGGTGACGGCGGGCGGACTGATCGTCCTGTTCGAGGCGTCCGTCACTCACCTCATCCAGCTGTACATCCTCGGCGTGTTCACGTCCTTCACGCTCAGCCAGGCGGGCATGGTCCGGCACTGGAACGGTGTGCTGGCAACCGAATCCGACTCCCGCGAACGTCGTCGCATCCACGGCAGGCGGGCGCTCAACGGCACCGGCGCCCTCCTCACCGGCACAGTCCTGGTCATCGTCACGGTCACGAAGTTCACCCAGGGCGCCTACCTGGTGGTCATCGCGATGCCGATCCTGTTCTTCCTGATGCGCGGGGTTCGGCGGCACTACGACCGGACCGCGGCGCTCCTCGTCGTCGACGAGGACAGCTTCACCCTCCCCTCCGCGGTGCACACCATCGTGCTGGTGTCCGTGCTCAACAAACCCACCGCCCGCGCCCTGGCGTACGCCCGCGCCACCCATCCGACGACGCTCGAGGCCGTCACCGTACTGGGCGCCGGCACCACGACACTGCAGCGGGAGTGGGAGAAATACGAGATCCCGGTGCCGCTGAAGGTCCTCGAATCGCCCTACCGGGAAGTCACCGGCCCCATCGTGGGATACGTGAAATCCGTCCGGAAACGGATTCCCGGCGGAGTCGTCACCATCTTCATCCCCGAGTACGTGGTCGGTCGCTGGTGGGAACACCTGCTGCACAACCAGAATGCGCTGCGCCTCAAAGGCCGGTTGCTGTTCACGTCCGGGGTGATGGTCACGAGCGTGCCGTGGCTGCTCGATTCGGCGACCCGGGCCGGGGCGCCGCTCGGCAAGCCCGCGCCGGGTGACATCCGGCGCGGCCTGCCCACGACCGTCGAGCTCAGCGGAAAGTCGGCTTCAGATACTCGGTGAGGCCGTCGACGGCGACCGGACTCTGCCGGAATCCCAGATAGCCGTCCGGACGGACGACGAACGCGGCGGAACCCTCGGCACCGTAGGCGCGAGCGAACTCGCCGTCGCGGTCCCGGATCAGCGGCAGCACCGTCTCTCCGACCTCCGCGGCAGGCGACGCGACGAGGTAGGTGTCGACGAGTCCGCCGGTCGCCGCGTCCACCGACGTCGCGGCCGCCTCGAGCAGTTCGAGCCCGCGCGCGTCGACCGAGTCGTCGGCGTACAGCAGCAGCGTGTGGTTCGATCCCGCGAGGAGCGTGAACAGCCGGAGGGGAAACGCGACGGTGGTGCGGGTCAGCCCGCGGGCGTCCGGCGCCCGGCTGCCGGGCGCAAGGCCCGCATTCGTCGCCGGTTGGCCGACGATCGGACTGTCCGCGTAGCTGATGAGGAGTTGCGCCTCGCGTCGGATCACGTAATCGGGATCCGAAGACCCCGCCCCGATCCCCTCCCGTGCGCTGCGCACCGTGCGTCCCACCACCTCCTCCCCGACGGGCCGCCGCTCGGCGTCGTAGCTGTCCAGCAGATCGGGGGCCGCGGCACCGGCCACCGCCAGCGCGACCTTCCACGCCAGGTTGTGCGCATCCTGGATGCCTGTGTTCATGCCCTGCGCACCGGTCGGCGGATGGATGTGCGCCGCGTCGCCCGCGACGAACACCCGTCCGCGCCCGTACGAGTCGACGATGCGGTGGCTGATCCGGAAGACGGACGACCAGCGAAGATTCGACGCCCGCGTCGGCTCCGGCGACAGCCGGTCGAGCACGGCCTGGATGTGGCTCAGCTCGGGTGCCGGTCCGGCCTCGAACCCGTGCGCGATCTTGTCGGCCGCCGGCGTTCCGGTGCCGGCGAGGTCGCTCGGCACCAGCATCGACATCCGGTAGCGGCGGCGCCCGGGCAGCGGAATGCACACGAGCAGGTCGTCGGTCTCGCCGTCCGTCTGATGCATCGACCGGATTCCGTAGCCTCGCGGCATCGCCCAGTCGACCTCGACGTCGCCGAGCATGTACTGCTCGACGAACGCACCTCCCTCGAACGTGAGGCCGAGACCCTTGCGGACCACGCTGTGGGCGCCGTCGCAGCCGAAAAGGTACTGGGTTCGGACGGTTTCGTCGCCGTCCGCGTCGGCGACCGTGGCGACGACACCGTCGTCGTCCTGCTCGAATCCCGTCAGCCTGGTTCCGCGTTCGATCGTGGTCCCGAACGTGGCCAGGTGCTCGGTGAGGATGCGTTCGGTCTCGTACTGGGGCAGCCCGATGAATTGGAACGGGATGTCCGCCGGGAGCGACAGGTCCAGCCGGGCGACCTCGTCGCCGTTGACGTACACGATCTGCCCGAGCATCTCGATCGACGCGTCCAGGATGCTGCGCAGCACACCCATGCTCTCGAACACCTCGAGGGTGCGCGGCTGGATTCCCACCGCCTTCGCATACTGCGGGGGCTCGAGCAGCGGATCGATGATTCGGCAGGCGACGCCGCGCCTGCGCAGTTCGATCGCCGCCGTCAGACCGACGGGACCCGCTCCGACCACCAGTACCTCGGGATGCACCACACGACACCGCCTCGTCAGCAGGGACCGACCACCGCCCAGTATGCGGGACCGACCACGGGATCGACCGGGGTTCGGGCCAGATGGAGGCAGTAGCCGGTGCTTTCAGGCGGACATCGCATGCTCTCGCGGCCGGCGGACGACCTCCCTGGCCACCAGTTCGATCGTCACGGCCACCGCGCAGGTCTGCGCGAGCAGCAGCCCCACCAGCACGAGGATCTGGACGGCGCCGGCCTGGACGGCGGACCCGCTCGCGAGCAGCACCCCGACGAACGCCCCGGGCAGGGTGACCAGCCCGACGGTCCGGGTCTGGTCGAGCCCCGGGAGCAGCGCGTCCGAGGCGGCGGACCGGACCACGTCCAGGCGGGCGTCGCGGACGCTGAGTCCGAGACTGAGCGCCGCCTCGACCTCGCCCCACCGCTGTTCGACGGCGTCGAGCCCGCGCCGCGCCGCGAGGGAGGTGGCCGTCATCGCGCCGCCGAGCACGATCCCGCCGACCGGAACGAGAGCGACACCGTCGAGCGGGACCACCCGGCTCACCAGCATCAACGGCAGGACGGTGCCCACTCCCGCCGCAAGCGACAGCGCCAGCCACGCCGCGGACCGTCCGGCCCTCGCGCGCCGGGCGGACGTTCCCACCGCTGCCGCGAACATGACGACCAGCACGAGGATGGAGGACCACAACTGGGCGAGAGCGGCGGCCAGGATCAGGGACACCGCGGCGAGCTGGGCGGCGCCCCGGAGCGCCGCGGCGGGCACGACCAGTGGGCTGCCGAGTCGGGTGAAGCGGTACACCACGGCCGCGCACACAACCATCACGGTGCACAGCACGGCCAGTCCGACACCGGGATTCGCCAGGGACGTACTCACCCGGCCCAGTGTTCCTCACGCGCGGCCCCGGGATTCGGGAGTACCCGTTCTGCCCACGCGGCCCGGGGAGTGCGTGCGACCATGGAGGAGTCGACGCTCTACGCCCGATGACGCTGACCGGAGGCCGTGGCGATGGACGACCGGGCGAGCACAGCACACCCGCGGGTCGTGGTCGAGACCGACCACGGCCGCACCACGCACAGCGCGGGCAGAGCCGTACGCATCGGCCGGGATCCGCAGTTGGAGGTCACCATCGTCGACCCCGTGGTGTCGCGCGAACATGCGCAGCTCACCTGGGACGACGGTTGGCAGCTCGTCGACTCCGGCAGCAAGAACGGGATCTACGTCGACGGTG
This sequence comes from Rhodococcus sp. NPDC057014, assembly GCF_042673295.1. Classification (NCBI taxonomy): domain Bacteria; kingdom Bacillati; phylum Actinomycetota; class Actinomycetes; order Mycobacteriales; family Nocardiaceae; genus Rhodococcus; species Rhodococcus sp. NPDC057014. The sequence goes on along the minus strand of NZ_JBHUSF010000101.1, from coordinate 21,553 downwards.
AGCGCCGCGAGAACGTCCCCGTCACGAGCCCCGTCCGCGTCCGCCTGGGTGACGCGACCGAGGGTCCGATCGTGCGGATCTCGGTGGAGGATCCGGATGCGACGCGACAGGACGTGGGCGCCCGCTGGGACGAGGCGACGATCGGCGTCGGGACGCCCGGCGCTCCGGCAGAGCCGCCGCACGAGGCGACTCCGGCGGGGTCCCTCACCGTGGGGCGCTCGCCCGACAACGACATCGTCGTGCGGGATGTGCTGGCCTCACGCCATCACGCGATCGTCCACCACGTGCCGTCCGGCCTCGAGATCGACGACCTGGGGAGCGTCAACGGAACGTTCGTCGGCGGCGCCCGGGTGTCGCGCGCGCAGCTGACGGACGGCGACGTCGTCACGATCGGCAACACCGATTTCGGCGTGCGGGACGGGCAACTCGTTCCCCGTCGGGTGGTCGCTCCCACCGCGGGCGGTCTGCGCGTGGACGGCGTCGGACTCACCATCGAAGGCGGGCGGCGCCTGCTCGAGGACGTCACGTTCACCGCCCAGCCGGGCAGCCTCACCGCCGTGATCGGCCCCTCCGGGGCGGGTAAGACCACGGTGGCCACCATCATCTCCGGTTCGGAGCGTCCGACGGAGGGTGTGGTGGAGTTCGAGGGACGCAGCGTACACGCCGAATATCAGGTGCTGCGCTCCCGCATCGGGATGGTTCCCCAGGACGACGTCGTGCACCGCCAGCTGACGATCCGTCAGGCGCTCGGCTACGCGGCGGAGCTGAGGCTGCCGCCGGACACCAGCCGGGAGGACCGCGAGGAGGTGATCGCGACGGTCCTCGACGAACTGCAACTGTCCGAACACGCCGACACGAGGGTCGACCGGCTGTCCGGCGGGCAACGCAAACGTGCGTCCGTCGCGATGGAGTTGCTCACCGGCCCGTCGCTGCTGATCCTCGACGAACCGACGTCGGGCCTGGACCCCGCGCTGGACCGGCAGATCATGGCGACGTTGCGCCGGCTCGCCGACTCGGGCCGGGTCGTCGTCATCGTCACCCATTCGCTGTCGTACCTCGAGATGTGCGATCAGGTGCTGCTCCTCGCACCGGGCGGCAAGACCGCGTACGTGGGCCCGCCGGACCGGGTCGGGGCGGCGCTCGGCAGCACCGACTGGGCCGACATCTTCGCCCGGGTCGCCGCCGACCCCGACGGGGTGTTCGCCGACTACCGCGCCACCCGCCCGTCGGTGGAGGCGCCGGCCCCGAGCCCGCCGGGACCTCTCGGCAGTCCGGCGCACACCTCGCGGCGCAGGCAGTTGAGTACCGTCGCCCGCCGCCAGGTGCGGCTGATCCGCGCCGACCGCGGGTACCTGATCTTCCTGTCGCTGCTGCCGTTCGTGCTGGGCGGGCTGGCGGTGCTCGTGCCCGGCGACACGGGGTTCGGACCGTCCGGCCTCGACGAATCCGGTGAACTCACCCAGATCCTGGTCGTGCTGATCCTCGGCGCCGCCTTCATGGGATGCTCGCTGACCATCCGCGACCTGGTCGGCGAGCGCATGATCTATCACCGCGAGCGTGCTGCCGGGCTGCTCCCGTCCGCCTATCTGACGGCGAAGATCGTCGTGTTCTGCGCCGCCGCGATCGTGCAGTCGGTGATCATGGTGCTGATCGTGTTCGTGGGCAAGGGTTTTCCGAGCCGGGGCAGCCTGATCCCCTCCGCGTCCGTCGAACTGATCGTGGACATCGCCGTCACCACCTGCTCCTGCGTCCTCGTCGGTTTGGCGCTGTCTTCGGTGGCGCGCTCCAACGAGCAGGTGATGCCGATGCTGGTGGTCACGATCATGGTGCAGCTGGTGATGTGCGGAGGACTGATCACGATCACCGGACGCGCCGTCCTCGAACAGGTGTCGTGGCTTTTCCCGTCCCGCTGGGGGTTCGCGGCCGCCGCCTCGACGGTGGACCTGCGCACCAATGCCACCGGCACCGAGCCCGACACCCTGTGGCAGCACGCCGCGTCGTGGTGGCTGCTCAGCATCGCGATGCTGGTGCTCATCAGTGCTGTGCTCGCGGTCGTCACCTACGCCCGGCTGCGGCTGCGCCGTCCCCGCCGGGCCGGCTAGCTCAGTTCGACGATCGTCCCCAGGTCGTGCACGTGCTCCCGGTCCGACGATGCGGGGTCCGGCGTGATGTCGCCTCGCGCCGTGTGAGCCATCGTCCTCGCCTCGCCTGCGACGAAGGCGACCGGCACGGCCACGGCAACGGACAGGAGGGCGGCTGCCGCATCGAACGCCAGGCGTGCGACGCCGAATGCACAGTTCGCGGTTTGCCGGATCTTCATTGTCCGCATTCTCCATCCCAGCCCACAGGACATAGCGGACCTTTTCCTCTTGACATGCGCCCACTCGACGTTAAGGGTGCGTTGCACTACTCGCGAGTACCAAACCGACCGGATCGAATGGTTCTGCCGACGACCCCCGCACCCGGCGGCCAGGCGGGAAGACAGGCACCTATCCAGGTAATTCAGCCGGTGCGCCGTGCCCGTGTCGGGGTCACCCTGTAAGCAGAGCACGCCCCGCAGACGCGACACCACACCGAGCGCACTGGAGTACCGACGGCATGAACCCCCACACCGGAAACCACGGACTTCACCTGGTTCAGACGTTTCGCGCGGATCCGGTGCGGCCGGGACGCCACGCCCTGCGCGCCGCCACCTCCAGAATCGGCATCGCCTGCACCCGCGGCGCCGGCGACCACCGCGCCTTCGACAGCTCCGGTCTCGTCCAGTGGGCATACAAGCAGGCGGGCGTGTCGGTTCCGCGCACCACCCACGAGCAACTCCTGCACGGAACCGCCGTCGACCGGGACGACCTGCAGCCCGGTGACGTCGTCCTCTTCTACGGGGGCGGTCACGCCGGAATCTATGCGGGCGACGACACCGTCGTCCACGCCCCGGCCCCGGGGCGACCGGTCACGCGAGTGGCCTTGAACTCCATGTCGTTTCACGCAGCGCGGCGGTACTGACAACTGCCCCCGAGACCGCCCCCAGCCGACCCGGCCCAGGGGTGGCCGGAGGCGTCGACCGCTCGCGACGATGCGGTCTCAGTGCGCCTCGTTGTACGCTTCCTCGATTTGTGCGGGAATGCGTCCGCGCGCGGACAACTCATAGCCCTGTGCCGTCGCCCATTCCCGGATTTCCTTCGCCTGCCCACGGCCCTGCGACGGATCCACCGCAGTGGTGGACCGGCGCTTCCTTCCCCCGACCCGGGTTGCATGCTCGATGTAGAACTCGAGGGTCTTGTGGAATTCTTTGGCGTTCTTGAGCTTCAGATCGATCTCGTAGTCGACGCCGTCGACTGAGAACGGAATGGTCTCCCCCTTACCGTTCTTGATCGGAGTTCCGTCGATGTCGTCGATGCGTTCGACAACAACTTTGCGCGCCACAGTTCCACTCCTTCATCGTCGATAACCCGGGGAACACTACGTCGAAGTATTGTTCACCGGCCAATCCCCGACAGAGTTTTCGCAGTGCGGACTCGCGAGCGTCTGATTGGCGCACCCCGCAGTCGGGGTAACCGTCGGACATGACACCGAAGGACGCTTCCGGACCGAAGACCACGAGCACCGACAGCGGCGCCCCCGGCGCGGACAAGGACGTGCTGTCCGATCCGGCCGAGGACGACAAGGATTCCGGCGCCGACTGGAGCGGCGAAGGTGGCGCAACCCCCGAGGGGCCCGCCACCGACACCGACTCCGCCGACTAAGTCACCGGGGGACGACTAGGTCACCAGGGGATCTGCCCGAGGACCACACCGACCACCAGCATCGACAGCGACACCAGCGCCGCGCGCCACAGCACCTTCTTGTGATGGTCCGCCAGCGGGACACCCGCCAGGGTGACGAGCAGGAGGATGGCCGGGACGAGGGGGCTCTGCATGTGGAACGTCTGGCCGGTGATGGAGGCGCGGGCCATCTCGACCGGCTCGATGCCGTACGTGGACGCCGTTTCGGCGAGCACCGGCATGACGCCGAAGTAGAAGGCGTCGTTGCTCATGAAGAACGTGAACGGCAGGCTCAGGATGCCGGTGATGACGGCCAGGTGCGGCCCCAGCGCGGCGGGGATGATCTCGAGCAGCCACTGCGCCATCGCCTCGACCATTCCGGTGCCCTGGAACACGCCGGTGAGCACGGCCGCGGCGAACACCATCGCGACGACGGAGACGATGCTCGACGAGTGCCGGGTGATCGCTTCCTGCTGTTCCTTGACCCGCGGGAAGTTGACGGTCAGCGCGATCGACGCGGCCACCATGAACAGCACCGGAATCGGCAGCACGTCCATCACGAGCACGACGAGCAGCGCCACGGTCACGAGCATGTTGAACCACAACAGCTTCGGTCGCAGCGTGGGCCGCTGGGGGTCGAGGCCGTCGACGAAGCCCTGGCCGTCGTCCGAACCGCCGTCGCCGGAACCGCCACCCGTCCGGGGTGCGTCACCGCTGCCCCCGGAGCCCGAGCCCGAGGTGGAGCGGCGGAGGCCGGAGCCCGCGGAGACCAGAAGGCGCTCGTCGGTGAGTTCGAGTGTGCCGATGCGGCGGCGTTCGCTGTAGCCGAGCTGCACGGCGAACAGCAGGACGACCACGAGACCGACCACCAGCGACGGGATCATCGGGACGAACACGTCGGACGGCGAGATGCCCAGCGCCGAGGCGGCCCGGACCGTCGGCCCACCCCACGGGACGATGTTCATCGCGCCGTTGGCCAGGCCGGCGACCACCGTGAGGACGACGGGGCTGACCTTCAGCTTCATGTACAGCGGCAACAGCGCGGACGTCACGATGATGAACGTCGTGGATCCGTCACCGTCCAGCGACACCACCATCGCGAGGACCGCGGTGCCGACGACGAGCCGCATGGGGTCGTTGCGGACGAGCCGGAGAATGAGTTTCACCAGCGGGTCGAACAGGCCGACGTCGATCATGATCCCGAAGAAGATGATCGCGAAGAACAGCAACGCGGCCGTCGGGGCCAGCGATTTGATCCCGTCGGTGATCATGTCGCCGATGCCGAGGCCCGCCCCGGCCGCGATGCCGAATGCGACCGGGACGGCGATCAGCCCGACCACGGGAGTGGCCCGTTTGGACATGATCAAGAACATGAACACGGCCACCATCAAAAAGCCGAGTGCTACCAGCATTGCCACTCCTCGTCCGAGCTTGCACCGCGATGTGATCGCGATAACAGCCAGTGTCGGGGGGAGGGACGCTCACAGTCACTGTTGCGTACTTAGAGAAGGTTGTGTTCTTTGTGGTGGCAACTACCGGCGACCCCGGAGATGGTCGCGCAGGGTCGCTGTCTCATACTCCGCGCGGAACAGCCCGCGCTTCTGCAGGACGGGAACGACCTCGTCGACGAAGTCGGTGAGCCCGTGCGGGTACAGCGGCGGCATCAGGTTGAAGCCGTCGGCGCCGCCGCCGCGGAACCACACCTCGATCTCGTCGGCGATCGACTCCGGGGTGCCGATCATGGTGCAGTGCCCGCCGCCGGCCGCCAGCGTGCCCAGCAGCGACCGCACGGTCGGACGGTCCTTCTCGATGATCCGCAGGATCGTGTCGTACCGGCCCTGCGGCCCGGTGAACTCCGACAGCGGCGGCAGCGCGGGAACGGGTGCGTCCAGTTCCCATGTGCTGCAGTCCTGCTGGACGAACATCGACAATTGCGCCAGCGACTGTTCGACGGGCAGGAGCGCGTCGAGTTCCGCCTTCTTCCGGCGCGCCTCCTCGGTGGTCGAACCCACGTAGGTGACGAGACCGGGCATCACGGTCACCGCGTCGGCGTCGCGGCCCGCGGCGCGGATGCGCCGCTTCACGTCGCCGTAGTAACTCTGCGCGGCCGTGAGGTCGTAGGCGACGGCGTAGATGCCCTCGGCGCACCGGGCGGCCAGGTCGCGGCCCTGGTCGGACGCGCCCGCCTGGAACAGCACGGGACGCCCCTGCGGCGAGTGCGGCACGGTCAGCGGGCCGTCGACGAGGAAATGCTTGCCCCGATGCCCGATCGGTGTCACCTTGGCCGGATCCGCGAAGATGCCCTCCCGGTCGAGGACGAGCGCGTCGGGCTCCCACGAATCCCACAGCGCGAGTGCCACGTCGACGAATTCCGCGGCCCGCGAGTAGCGGTCGTCGTGCGGCGGCATCTCCTCGAGACCGTGATTGCGGGCCTCGGCGTCGAACATCGACGTCACCACGTTCCAGCCGGCGCGGCCGCCGCTGATGTGGTCGAGCGACGCCAGCATCCGCGCGGCGTGGAACGGGGTGTAGAAGGTGGTGGACACGGTCGTCACGAGCCCGACCCGCTCGGTTGCCCGTGCCATCGCGGACAGCGCGGTGAGCGGTTCGAGGAACCACATGCCCCCGGACGCGGGGTCGCGCACCGAATGCCCGTCGGCGAAGAACACCGCGTCGAGGCAACCCCGCTCCGCGGTCTGCGCCAGTTCCTCGTAGTAGGCGATGTCGCTGAGCCGCTCCACCTGCGAGGCGGGGTGCCGCCACGCGGCGCCGTGGTGCCCGCAGCCGAAGAGGAAGGCGTTGAAGTGCAGTTGCCTCGTGTCGGTCATGTCAGTCCTTGACCAGTCCGCCGTCGACGACGAGGTTCTGGCCGGTCACCGACCGCGACCACGGGGACGCGAAGAACAGGACCGCGTCGGCGAACTCGTCCGGGGTGGTGACCCGCTGCAGCGGAGTGCTCGCCGCGATGAGGTCGAACACCTCGTCGGGGGTGGCGGCACTCGCGTCGGTGGTGCGCAGCAGCCCGCCCGAGACCATGTTGACGGTGATGCCGTCGGGCCCGAGGTCGGCGGCGAGGGTGCGCGTCAGCGACAGCGCGGCGGCCTTGGCGGCGGTGTAGTCGTGGTACGGGACGACGGGATTCTGGAACAGGTTGGTTCCGATGTTCACGATGCGGCCGAACCCGAGCGAGCGCATGCCCGGCAGCGCGGCCTGCGTGGTGTTCAGGGTCGCCTGCACGCTGCCGCGCAACTGCGAGTCGAAGGCCTCCCACGTGATGACGTCCGCCTTGGCGCGTGCGTCGCCGTTGAAGGAGAAGTCGGCGAGGGCGTTGTTGATCACGGTGGTCACCGGCGATCCGAAGTGCTCTTCCGCGGCGGCGAACAGTGCCGCCACCTGCGCGGCATCGGTGACGTCGGCCCCGAGTGCGACCGCGCGGTCCGCACCGAGGGATGCCGCGAGTTCCTCCGCCGCTTCCCGGCTGTTGCGGTAGTTCACGACCACCCGCGCGTGCTGCGCCGCGAACGAGCGCACGATGGCGGAACCGAGGCCCCGGCCACCGCCGGTCACCAGGACGATCTGCTTGTCGAGCTGCATTGCTGTCACCTTCCGATCGGTCGGCGACGAGACATCGGATGAGCGCATACGGCCGTCTCCGCGACATCCCTTCGCCGGCATTACCCAGTTCAGGTTCGACGGGTGTCTTCTCAGCCGCCTGGATCCTCGCCGGGCAGCACCCCGTGTCACTGGCCAACAGTGTAAGGCCAATCTCCTCGATGACCTTTTTGGTTGTGCACAACCTAGTTGTGTGCAACCATTCAGGGGTGACCGACAACCTCGCCCTCGACCGCCAGGTGTGCTTCGCGCTGTACTCGGCCTCCCGGGCCATGACGGCGCGATACCGGTCGATGCTCGACGCGCTGGGCGTGACCTACCCGCAGTACCTCGTGCTGCTCGTGCTCTGGGAACAGGACGGCCGCGGGGTGCGTGAGATCTGCGACGCCCTCGATCTCGACACCGGCACCCTGTCGCCACTGCTCAAGCGGCTCGACGCGCTGGGGCTCGTCGAACGCAGGCGTTCGTCGGCCGACGAACGCCGGGTCGGGATCCACCTCACCGAGAAGGGCGCGAGCCTCCGCGCCGCCGCGGAGGGCATCCCCACCGCACTCGCCCGCTCGACGGGCATGGGCGTCGACGAACTCGTCGCCCTGCGCGACACCCTGTCGCGCCTCACCGAATCGCTCCACAGTTTCGCAACCCCTACAGGAGAGAAGTAACCATGAAGATCGTCTACACCGCCGAAGCCCTCGCAACCGGGGAAGGCCGCAACGGCCACGCTCGCACGTCCGACGGCCGGCTCGACCTGAACCTCGCCATCCCCACCGAGATGGGCGGATCCGGCGACGGCACCAACCCCGAGCAGCTGTTCGCCGCCGGATACGCGGCCTGCTTCCACTCCGCACTCCAGCTGGTCGGCCGTCAGGCCGGGGCGAACATCGCGGACTCGGCCGTCGGCGCCCGCGTCGGGATCGGCTCCACGGACGGCGGCGGATTCGGCCTCGCCGTGACGCTCGAGGTGTCGCTCCCCCACCTGCCGCGCGCAGAGGCGCTCGAACTGACGGAGAAGGCGCATCAGGTGTGCCCCTACTCCAACGCCACCCGCGGCAACATCGACGTCACCCTCGAGGTCACCGAAGACTGAGCATCCTGCGCGGGCGTCGGGTCACCCGAACTTGTACTCGACGCCCGTCAGGTCCTCCGACAGCGACCACAGCGCCTTCGCGGTCTGCTCGTCCCGTGACTTCTTGTTGGAGCCCACCACCTTCGGGTGGCCACGCTGCTCGAACAGGCCGTCCGGCCCGATGTAACTTCCGCCGATCACGCCGGGGGCGGTGGCGGCGAACAACATCGGCAGGGCCCCCATCTCCGCGGACTGCGCGAAGATGCGGTTGCCGACGGCCATCAGCTTGTCCTGCACCGACTCGGTGTGCGCCTGCAGATTGGTCGACGCGTAGCCGGGGTGCGCGGCCACCGCTGTCACCGGAGACCCGGCCGCGGCGAGCCTGCGCTGCAATTCGTACGTGAACAGCAGATTCGCGAGCTTCGACTGGCCGTACGCGCTCCAGCGGTTGTACTTGCGGTGTTCCCAGTTGAGATCGTCGAGATGAATCGTTCCCGCCTGATGTGCCGCACTCGACATCGTGGCGACCCGATCGGTGATCTTGCCGAGCAGCAGTCCGGTCAACGCGAAGTGTCCGAGATGATTTGTGCCGATCTGCATTTCGAATCCATCGGCGGTCTTGCGCTGCGGAACCGCCATCACCCCGGCGTTGTTCACGAGCACGTCGACGGAATCGACACCGGCGGCGAACTCGCGCACCGATGCGAGGTCGGACAGGTCGAGACGTCGCACCTCGGCGTTGTCGCCGATCGACCGCGCGACCACCTCCCCCTTGTGGGTGTTGCGGCAGGCCAGCACGACGTGGGCTCCCGCCTTGCCCAGGGCCCGCGCGGCCACCTCCCCCAGACCGCTGTTGGCGCCCGTGACGACGAACGTACGGCCGCTCTGATCGACGATGTCCGAAGCTGTCCACTTGGTCATGCCGTCAACCCTACGGATCCCGGGACGCGGCGTGAACCCGTCACCACGCCCGCGCCCCGACCAGCGGCAGGTTGAGGAAACTCGGCCGGTCCGGCGACAATGCCACGTGCTGCGGCTTCAGCTGACTGTCCGCCAGAATCGGTCCGAGCGGCAGATACCGGGGAACGCTGCCCGCGTACACGTCGACGCGCAACCGGTGCCCCGGCGCGAGGACCGCGTCGGTGGGCACGAAGTTGATGTCGACCGGCGTCACTTCACCCGGAACCAGCGGCTGACGCGCGGCCACCGTCAGAGAGTGGTGCGGTTCGGTGTAGTCGCCGTTCGCCGACCTGGCGCTCTTCGAATCGTCCACCGCCCGCATCGAGGCGGTGAGCGCACCGTTGGTGAGCGCGGTCGACGTGCCGTCCGGTGCGACGTCGTTCAGCGTCACCGCCCAGAATCCGTCCGGCGCATCGAGCACGGTTTCGAGGTGCAGATTGACCGGACCCGACAGTTCCGTCGGCTGTGTGACGGGGGCACTGGTGAACGTCAGGCCCTCGGCCTCGTTGAAGCGGGAGTCCTTGCTGCACACCGATCCGAAGACGACGGCCGCGCCGGCGGTGCCCTGCGTTCCGTCGCGGGAGCAGAGCCCGCGGAGTCCGGGTGCGACGGTGAGTTGCGCCGTGTCGCCGGGTGTCGCCGGCACCAGGCTGCCGTCGTGGGCGGCGTGCCCGGCGGTGCCGCTGGGGGCACCCGACAGGTACATCCGCTGGTAGTCGACACCGGCCCGCGGGAACCGGTCGGTGGTGGTCCAGCCGTTGCCCTGCTGATACAGCGTGACCGGGCCGTACTCGTCGATGCCGTTGTCGATGCCCTTCAGCCACCTGTCGAACCACGCGCGTTCGAGGACGTCGAGTCTCGGCGGCGCACCCGGCTCGCCGAAGCCGCCCCCGAACGAGACGTGGTAGGCGTCGCTCATGATCAGCTGCTTCTCGCCGGCGGGCAGCGGAATGTCGTTGTAGACCCGCGGTTCGCTGTTCGCGAAGATGTCGTGCCAGGCGCCGTAGAGCATGGTCGGCACCTCGATGTCCCCCGCCTGCGCCTTCCGCTCCTCGTAGAACTGGCCGTCCTGCGCCACCCGCAGCGTCCCGGCGTCGAGATCGCCGATCTGCGACGCGGTCATCGCCTGGATCAGTGCGGGGAACAGCGTCAGCGGATCGCGCAACCGGTCCTGCAGCCACCGTTCGTCGAAGTTCCCCTGCGCGAGCGCCTGGACGTCGGGAACGAACTTGAGACCGTTGACGAGTGACAGCCACAGCGGCATGAATCCCACACCGAGGCCACCGCCCGTCCCGACGATGTCGCGGAGCAGATCGTTGCCCGGTTCGGTGGGGAAGATCGCCTTCAACGCCGGTGGCCGATGCCCCGCGGCCTGCAGCGAGTTGATTCCCGAATACGACACCCCCGCCATCCCGACCGTGCCGTCGGACCACCCCTGCCTGCTCATCCAGTCGATGATCTCGACGGAGTCCTGCTGCTCGAGCGGACCGAGCGCCTGCCATTCGCCCTGGGAGAAGCCGGTGCCGCGCGCATCGACCACCACCTGGGTGTATCCGTTCCGGACGAGGTCGCGGTTGACGCCGAAGACGCGCATCCCACCGCCGGTGAGCACCTTCGACAACTCGCCGACGCCGTCGAACGGCGTTCCCGCGAGATCGAAGGAGTTCACGATGTCGACGACCGTGCTGTCGAGCCCGGGCACCGTGAGCACGGAATCGACGACGTTGCCGACCAGCTTCGTGTACGGGGTGACATTGAGGATCGACGGCATCTTCGCGTCGATCGGCTTGCCGGAGGCGTCCGCGGGGCGATAGACGTTGGCCTTCAGCACCGTTCCGTCACTCATGGTGATGGGAACGTCCCAGTCGATCGCGATCACCGGGTACTCGGGAGGCGCGTCGACCGCGGCATTCCACGCGGCGGCCGCCGCTCCCCCCGTCGGATCCGCCGACGCCGTCACCGCCGGAACGACAGCGAGACCCATCGCCACCGCAAGAGCAACTGCCACCGCACCCGGACGAAACGCCCATCGACGCACGATCACCACGACCCCCGTGAAAATCCTCCGATGACGCGCCTCAGCGACCATCAGGGTGGCCCGCGTCACAAACTTACCGGATAGTAACCATGAGTCCCCCTGCGGTCAACGACGGGTTTTCGCAGCCACTCGACTACCGTGACGAACGTGCCCGACGCCCCGCTTCCCGTCCGCGACGGCCTCAACCCGACGCGGCTGAGGATGCCGGACACCGGCGCGTGGCCCACCGTGCTCGAATACCTCGTCGCACGTTTTCCGCACGACGAGACCCGCCTGCGCGAGAAGGTCGACACGGCCGAAGTCGTCGACGAGCGCGGGCGGCCGATCACCGAGTCCACGCCGTTCGCACCCCGCCGATTCGTGTTCCTGTACCGGGATCCGCCGGTCGAGAAGCGGGTGCCGTTCGAGATCGAGATCCTCCACCGCGACGACAATCTCCTCGTCGTGGACAAACCCCACTTCCTGGCCAGCACCCCGCGCGGCGCGTACATCGCCGAATCGGCGCTGGTCCGGTTGCGCCGAGACCTCGACCTCCCGGAACTGACACCCGCGCACCGGCTCGACCGGTTGACCGCCGGGGTGCTCATCTTCACGGTGCGGCGCGAGGTCCGGCGCGACTACCAGTCCCTGTTCGATCAGCGCCGGGTGACCAAGGAGTACGAGGCCGTCGCCCGCTATGACCCCGATCTCGCCCTGCCCGCCACGGTCCGCAGTCGAATCGTCAAGGAACGCGGGGTCCTGAAGGCGTACGAGGCGGACGGTCCCGCCAACAGCGAGAGCCGGATCGAGCTCCTCGAGGTCCACGGCGACGCGGCCCGGTACCGGCTGCTGCCGCACACCGGCAAGACGCACCAGTTGCGGGTGCACATGAGTTCGCTCGGCATCCCGATCCACGGCGACAACTTCTATCCCGATTTCTACGACGTTGCCGCCGACGATTATTCGACGCCGCTGCGGCTGCTGGCCCGCTCCGTCGAGTTCGCCGACCCCTGCTCCGGCGTCACGCGACGCTTCACGAGCGTCCGGAGCCTCGACTGGCCGCTGTGACCTCGGCTTCTTTCGCCCGGCGCACTCAGCCGGAAGGATGGGGACATGAGTACCGCGACGTCCGTGTCCGAAGTGGAACGCAAGTACGAAGCGACATCCGAGCAGCAACTCCCTGCGCTGTCGGGGCTTCCGGGCGTCGACGGTGAGCCCCGGCGCGATACCGTCCAGCTGTCCGCCCTGTACTACGACACGGGCGAACTGCTGTTGCTGCGCGCCGGAATCACGCTCCGCCGCCGGGAAGGCGGCGACGACGCCGGCTGGCATCTGAAGCTCCCGGCAGGTGCGGACGAACGGACCGAGCTGCAACTGGCACCCGACCCCGAGCACGCAGAGACGGAGGTACCCCGCGAGTTCGCGGAACTGCTCACGGCCTTCACCCGCGGCGCCGCCCTGAACCCGGTCGCGCTCATCAGCACCGACCGCGAGCGCCAACGGCTCGTGGACGCGGCGGGCACGACGCTCGCCGAGGTCGTCTCGGATGTCGTGATCGCCGCCGTCCCCGAGACGGGCACCGGAACCGACGAGCGGGTGTGGCGGGAGATCGAAGTCGAACTCGCGGCCGGTGACCGAAAACTGTTCGACGCCATAGACTCCCGCCTGATCGACGCAGGAATCACCCGCTCGGACGCGCCGTCGAAGTTGCGGCGGGCACTCGGCGACGCGGTGGGCGGCACCCCGTCCCCCGCGCGCGGGAAGAAGAAGTCCGCGCCGCGGACGCTGCTGCTGGAGTATCTGGCCGAGCAGAAGGATTCTCTCGTCACGGCCGACCTCGGCGTGCGGCGCGACCTCGAGGAGTCCGTCCACGACCTCCGGGTCTCGGCCCGGCGGATCCGGAGTGTCCTCCAGGTGTACGGGTCCAGCCTGCGCGATCAGGAAACGGTCGACGAGTTGATCGCCGAACTCCGCTGGGTCGGTCAGGCCCTCGGCCCGGCGCGGGACACCGAGGTGCAGTGGAGCCGACTCGTGGATCGGCTGGGTGAGGCCGAGGAGATACCCGACAGGGAGGTCGTGCGGGCGCGCCTCGACGAATACTTCTCGGGACTCGCCGCGGCAGCCCGGCCCGGGGCCCTGGCCGCTCTGAACTCCCGGCGCTACCTCGACCTGCTCGCCGGACTCGACACGTTCCTCGCCGCCGTCGAGGCGTCCGGGGGCTCGGGCCCGTCGAAGAAGACCGTCGCGAAAACCCTGCGCACGTTGTCGAAGTCCGTTCACCGGCGCGTGCGGAAGGCGGCGGCCGCGACCACCCGGGCCGAGCGGGACGAACTGACGCACCGAGCGCGCAAGCGCGCCAAACGATTGCGCTACGCGATCGAGTCCACGCGCTCACTGGCACCGAAGGCGTCCGCCCGCGCACAGAAGAAGTTCAAGGGCTTTCAGGACGTGCTCGGCGACTACCAGGACGCCGTCGTCGCACGGGAGCACATCCTCGCGGCCGTCGCGGAGGATCAGCATTCCGCCGAATCGAGCCTGGGCCTCGGAATGCTGCTGCAGTGCGAACTCGATCGCGGCGACGCACTGGCAGCCGATCTGAAACCGGAGTGGAAGAGCGCGAAGAAGGTGGCCCGAAAAGTCTGGAAGTAGGGCACAGTCGGGGAGTACCCACCAGCGTGAGCGAAGGGAACCGGACGTGAGCACACCCGCCAGTCATTCCGTCGTCGTCGGCCTGGACGGATCCGACGCCTCCACCGCCGCCGCCCTGTGGGGCGCCTCCGTCGCGTCGAAGTGGGGTGCCACGCTGTCACTGGTGCACGCGCTGCCACAAGACGGTCCGCTGTACAGCCCGGCGGCGGTCATGCTGGAATCGCAGTTCCTCAGTCAGTTGCGCGAGGACGGCGAGGCCATCATCGGGACGGCGAAGAGGCTGCTGGGGCCGAAGTTTCCCGGTCTCGAGATCGAGACGACCATCAGTCCCGGTCCGGCAGGCACCGCGCTGCTCGAGGCCGCCGACTGGGCGCGGCTGATCGTGCTCGGGTCCACGGGAGCCGGCGCGTTCCGTTCGGTGCTGGTCGGTTCGACGGCGCTGCACGTGGCCAACCGCGCACCCTGCCCGGTGACCGTCCTCCGGGGCGACGTCACCACGCCGGACCAGCGTCCGGTGGTGGTGGGGGTCGACGGCAGCGACCTCAGCAGCGAAGCGGTGGGTCACGCATTCGAGTTCGCGTCGTTCTTCGAGGCGCCGTTGAGCGCCGTCCACACCTGGCAGGGCTCCCCCACGCTCGGCGCAGGCGGCACCGGCATGCTCGTCGACTGGGACGCCGTCAAGCAGGAAGAGGAGGCGCTGCTCTCCGAAGGCCTCGCGGGTGAGGCGGAACGATACCCGGACGTGTCCGTCACCCGGGTGGCCGAGCAGGGCGCCGCCGCGGACGTCATCCTGCGTCACTCCGCAGGCGCGCAGTTGATCGTCGTCGGCAGCCACGGCCGGGGACCGCTGCTCGGCGCGCTGATGGGTTCGACGAGTCAGAATCTGCTCCATCACGCCACCTGCCCGGTCATGATCTGCCGGAGCGAGTGACGGCGCCGGAACCAAGCAGTTGCTAGGTTAGGGGCGCGCTTCCCTCACACGCTTGGAGTTCCTCATGGCGACACCCGCCACCAGCACCCCCCGACGTCGCCACGCCGCACTGGTCACCGGCGGCACCGGCGGCATCGGCTCCGCCATCGCACGGCAACTCGCGACCCTCGGCCACGACGTGGCCATCACCTACCGGTCCAACGCGGACGTCGCCGCGGACCTCGTCGGCGAACTGGAAGGCAGCGGCGTCGCCGCGCAGGCGTTCTCCGCCGACCTCACCGACCAGCCCCGGGTCGCGAGCGTCGTGAAGCAGACCGTCGAACACTTCGGCGGCCTCGGCATCCTGGTCCATGCCGCCGGACCACACGTCCCGATGATCCACCTGTCCGAGGTCGCGCCCCGCGACTACGCCGAGCATCTCGAGCAGGAGGCGGTCGCGTTCTTCACCGTCGTCAAGGCCGCCCTGCCGGCGCTGCGGGACGCGTCCGGTTCCGTCGTCGCCGTCACGACCGCGGCCACCAGCCGCTTCCCGGTGCGCGACGGCCTCTCCCCCGGAACCAAGGGCGCGATCGAACAACTGGTCAAGGGGTTCGCCGCCGAGGAGGGCCGCTACGGCGTCCGCTTCAACTCGGTGGGCCCGGGAATGCTCACCGACGGCATGGCCGAGCGGCTGATCACGTCCGAAGAACTCGATCAGCGCGCACTCGACGCCGCGATGAGCCGGATACCGTTGCGCCGGTTCGGCACCGCCGCCGACGTCGCCGAGGCCGTCTGCTTCCTCGCCGGCGACCGCGCCGGATTCGTCACCGGGCAGAAGCTCGACGTCGACGGCGGATACACGGTCTGATCACCCGCCATGTGTAATGGACGCGTATGACTGACGCCGACGACACCCGCCCGACGCCCCGCAGGCGCCGTGTCGAATGGGTGATCGGCGGGTTGCTCGTCGTGGTACTCGCGGTGGAGATCATCCTGATCTGGCCGGACCTGTCGGAGAGCGTCCAGAACCTCGGCGACCTGCGATGGGGATGGGTGGCCGCCGCCGTCGTTGCGTCGCTGGCGTCGATGTCGAGCTTCGCCCGGGTGCAGCGCTGCCTGCTGGGCGTCGCGGGCGTGCGCATCAGGCAGCGGCAGTCGCTGGCGGTGACGTTCGCGTCCAACTCGATGAGCGTCACGCTGCCAGGCGGCCCGGTTCTCGCGACGACGTTCACGTACCGGCAGACCCGGCTCTGGGGTGCGTCACCGGTGATCGCGACGTGGCAACTGGTGATGGCCGGTGTCCTCCAGGCGATCGGCCTGGCGCTCGTCGGACTCGCGGGCGCACTGCTCGTCGGAGCCAAGACCAACCCGTTCTCGCTGATCTTCACGTTCGGCGGCCTGTGTGCCTTCCTCGTCGTGGCCCAGTACGCCGCGTCGCGGCCCGACGCGCTCGAGGGCGTGGGCATCACCGCGCTGCGCGGCGTCAACGCGCTGCGCAAGAAGCCTCCGCTGACCGGGGTTCGCCAGTGGAAGCACATCGTCGACCAGATGAGCGCCGTCCGGATGGATCGCCGCGACACGGCCCGCGCGTTCGGGTGGTCGCTGTTCAACTGGATCGCCGACGCCTCGTGCCTCGCGTTCGCGTGCTACGCGGTCGGCGCCCATCCCGGGTTCGCCGGCCTCGCTGTCGCGTACGCGGCGGGGAACGCCGCGGGTTCCGCCATCCCCCTCCTACCCGCGGGGCTCGGTGTCATGGACGCCGTGCTCGTGCCCGCCCTGACCGCCAGCGGAATGGCCGGCTCCGAAGCGGTGTCCGCAATCGTCGTGTACCGGCTGGTCAGCTTCCTGCTGATGGCCGCCATCGGCTGGATCGTCTTCGCGGCACGCTTCCGGGGTGCGCAGCAGGGCGAGGAGGGCCCCGACCTCGAACCGCTGTGGGGTCGCGGCACGTGAATCCCTCCCGCTGAGCGAGAGGGCCGGACCGAGGGCGCCGGGGACGGTCCTACCGTTCGAGCGGTGACGGAACCGGAATCGGATGAGAAGCAGGTCGTCGTCGTCACCGGCGCGGCCTCGGGAATCGGGGCGGGGATCGCCCGGCATGCGCACGCCCGCGGTATGTCGGTGGTGCTCGCCGACATCGACGCGGCCGCACTCGACCGCGCGGCCGCCGACCTGGGCGGCGCCCCGACCTGCGTCACCGACGTGTCCGACTCCCGATCCGTCCACGCCCTGGCCGAACTCGCGTTCGACTCGTTCGGCCGGGTGGACGTGCTCTTCAACAACGCCGGCATCATGCGGGCCGGATTCCTCTGGCAACTCGGCGAATCCGACTGGAATGCCGCACTCGGCGTCAACATCACGGGCGTCGTCAACGGGATCCGCGCGTTCGTTCCACGGATGCTCGATCAGGGTGGTACCGGCCGCGTCGTCAACACGGCGTCGGTCGGCGGTTTTGCGCCCGGTCCGATGATGTCGCCGTACAGCGCATCGAAATTCGCGGTCGTCGCGATCACGGAATGCCTGCAGATGGAGTTGAGCATGATCGACGCCCCGGTGTCCGCGAGCGTGCTCGCACCCGGGCCCGTCGTCACGTCCGTCTTCGACAACCCGTTCGGGGACGTCTCCCATCCGGCCGTCGATCGGATGGTCACGCAGATGCGCGACTTGCTCGACACCGACGGGCTCGACGCAGACACGTTCGCGGAGTTGGTCTTCGCGGGCATCGACCGCGGCGAGTTCTGGCTCGCACCGCAGGGCGAGCACCTCGACGCCATGGTCCGGCAGCACACCGCCACCATCCTCGAACGGCGAGAACCGGTGATCCGGCAGTCGTTTCGCTGAGATCGGCACGTTCGCGTCGAGATCCTCCCGCCGAGTGAGACATTCCGCGGACATCGACCGTTAGTTCTGCTACCTTTTGCCGAACCAAGCACTTGCTTGCTTACGTTGAAGGGGCGCCCATGCGAATTCGATCCTCAGCTCTCACAGCGGCGCTCGCCGTGACCGCACTCGCGCTCACCGGGTGTTCCGGCGCGGGCGCAGACGACGCCGACGCCGCCGGCGGCGGCCCCTACCGGGTGCTCGTGACCGGCGGAATCAGCGGGCAGGGTGCGCTCGCCGCCAACGCGCAGACGTCCGTGCTCGCAGCGAAAGCGAGCGCCGACGCCGTGAACAGGGCGGGCGGCGTCGGCGGACGCCAGGTGGAGATCACTGTGGTCGACGATGCGGGCGACGCCACCACGGCCGTGTCCACGCTGCGGGAGGCCATCGCGTCGGGGAAGAAGCCCGACCTCTTCCTCAACTCCGGCCCGTCGACCATCACCACCGCGACGCTGCCGATCCTCGCGCAGAACAAGATCCTCTCGTTCAACATCGGGCCCACCGAGGATTCGGCGAACCCGGAGAAGTACCCACTCAACTTCGACCTCGCCTCGGGACCGTCCGAGAACGCCGAGACCATCGCCCGATACGTCAAGGGCAAGGGATACCAGTCCGTCGGCATCGTCCACGGGAGCAGCGCCTACGGCGAAGTGTTCGGGCAGGCGATGGAAGACGCGCTGGGCGGAGAAGGCTTGAGCAGCACTGGATCCGAGGAGTACGACACCGCGGCACTCGACATGACCGCACAACTGCAGTCGCTGAAGAACCGGGGCACGCAGGCGCTCGTCGTGGACGCCTACGGGGCACCACTCGGATACCTCCTCGCGAGCCTTCAGCGGCTCGACTGGAACATTCCGCTCGTCGGAAACACGTCGGTCGCGGGAACGTCACTGGTCTCGAAGGCTGCACCGGAAGGCGTGCTCGGCACTCCGGCCACGGCGAACCTGGTCATGCACGTGCTGTCGAGCACGGTCTACGACGCGAACGACACCGCCGTCAACACCATGGTCGAGAACATGAAGGCGATGGGCGACATCCCGTCGACGCTGATCCTCGCCGACAACTACGACGCACTGCCGCTCGTCGTGGCCGCCGCGAACAAGGCCGGATCCTCGTCCGATCCCGAAGCCCTCGCCGAGGCGCTCGAGAACCAGGACGCGCTCGACAGCGCCGAGACCGCGTTCTCCCCGTCCTATCACTTCACGGCCGACTCGCACGCGTCGAAACCCGGCGACGAGGCGTACAAGTTCGTGCCGCCGAGCCCACTCCTGAACGGCCAGTACGGAAACCCGAGCGCATGACACCCGAGCACAGGAGAAACCGGTGACCATCGTCTGGTCGGGCCTCGCGCTGGGGGCGGTCTACACGCTCGTGGCGATCGGCTACAACATCGTCTTCATCTCGTCCCACACGTTCAACTTCGCTCAGGCCCAGCTGATGATGGTCGGCACGTTCGTCGCCTACACCGGCCTGGTCACCCTGAAATTGCCCATCCTCGTCGTCGCGGTAACGGCCACGGTCGCCGTGACGATCCTGGCCGGGATCGAGGAGATCGTCGCGGTCCGGCCGGTCCGAGATCACCAGAATCAGCTTGTCACCACGCTCGGCGCGGCGACCCTGATCAACGGTGCGACGCAGCTGATCTGGGGAAGCGAACCGCTCACCGTCCCGTTCTTCGGTTCGAACGACCCGATCACGGTCCTCGGCGGCCGCACGTATCCGGTCGAGATCGTGCTGCTGATTCTGGCGGTCGTGCTGGTGGTCGTCCTCGGCCGGGCCGGCACCCGGACCATGACCGGTCTCGCCCTCCTGGGCATCTCCGAGGACCGCGAAGCCGCCCTGTTGCGCGGTGTCAACGTCCGGACGCTGGCCCTCGGCGCGTTCGCCTTCTCCGGCGCGCTCGCCGGATTCCTCGGGCTCTTCGTGGGTCCCAAGACATTCGCGGTGGCCACGCTGGGTTCGGCGCTGGCGATCAAGGGCTTCGTCGCACTGGCGATCGGCGGATTCGGCTCGCTCCCCGGCGCATTGGTCGGTGGCCTGACCGTCGGACTCGTCGAGTCGTTCGCCGCTCTCGAACTGGGCAGCCAGTACAGCAACATCGCGGTCTTCGTCGTCCTCATCGCGATCCTCATGGTGCGTCCGGCCGGACTGTTCGGCCGGACGCGAGAACGGGTGGTGTAACCAATGGCACTGTGGCGCCTGATTCGATCGGCTCCGGGTTGGCTCTTCCCGCTCGCCGTCGGCCTCCTCGTGCTGTTCCTGCCGGAATTCGGTCTGGGCTTCGCGCTGTCCCGCCAGGTGCAACTCGCCTGCATCCTCGCGCTGGTCGTCAGCGGCCTCAATCTCAGCCTCGGCTACGCGGGGGAACTCGCGCTCGGCCAGGCCGCGATGTACGCGGCCGGGGCGTACACCGCCGGGCTCATGTCCATCGCCGGATACACGGACATCGTGCTGCAATTGACCGCCTCCGGGCTGGTCGCGCTCGCGGTGGGCATCGTGACCGGAATCCCGGGATTGCGGCTCGGCAGTTGGTCATTGGCGATGACGTCGTTCTTCCTCGTCCTGCTCGTCCCGGACATCATCGCCGTCTTCGGGGACACCACCGGCGGCCGCAACGGACTCAGCGGGATCGAACCGGCCACCCTGTTCGGTGAAGTCGTGGATGCCGACCGGTTCTACATGGTGGTCGTCATCGTCGCGATCCTCTGGTTCGCGGTCCTGCGGAACCTGGTGGCCTCCCGGCACGGCATCGCATTCCGCACCCTGAAACAGAGCCCCGTCCTCGCGTCCTCGGTGGGCATCTCGGTGTTCCGGATGAAGCTTCTCGGCTATGCGATCGGCGCGTTCCCCGCCGGCCTCGCGGGCGCCCTGTTCGCGAACATCGACCTGTACGTCTCCCCCGAAGCGTTCGGATTCACCTTCGCGACAGCAGTTCTCGCGGCATGCATCCTCGGGGGCGCGACCAGCGTCTACGGTGCGGCGGTCGGGGCGGCGATCATGCAACTCGGCCCGAACCAGTCGTCCGAGTTCCAGCAGTACGCCCTCGTCTTCTACGGCGGATTCCTGATCCTCGGCGGCGTCCTCCTCAGTGGCGGCCTCGCGAAGGTCGCCACACAGGCGACGGCGCGGTTGGACCGCGCGGCGGGCCTGACCGGTCGTGGCACCCGCGCTCGCCCCGCAGGCACGGATCGACCGGCGATGGACCCGATGCCGGGGCAAGTGCTCGTCGTCGACGGCATCTCGAAGGCATTCGGCGGCAACCAGGCACTCGACAACGCGTCGCTGCGAGCGGAACCGGGCAGCATCACCGCGCTGATCGGACCGAACGGCTCGGGAAAGACCACGATGCTGAACATGATCTGCGGGTTCTACCGCCCCGACAGCGGTCGAATCCTGATCGGTGACACCGAGGTCCAGGGCAGGGCGCCGGAACGGGTCGCCGGATGCGGCGTGGCACGCACATTCCAGACACCCGACATCCCCGACGGCGTCACCGTCCGCGAGGCCGTGGCCTCCGGTCGGTACAGCACCGACCGGGTATCGATGTTCTCGACCGTGCTGCGGCTTCCCCGTCATCACAGGGTCCGCGCCGCCGACATCGCCGAGGCGGAACGCGCACTCGACGTCGTGGGACTGTCGCATCTGCGCGACGAGACCGCGACCGCACTCCCCCTGGGAATGCGGAGGCTGCTCGAGGT
>NZ_JBHUSF010000100.1:0-26475 GCF_042673295.1 Rhodococcus sp. NPDC057014 | reverse complement strand
GCATGTGATGCCACGCCGCCACTGCTGTCTGGAGGGTGCTCCCGGCCGCCTGCGCCCGTTGGGCCCGGTCGTGCCCGGTAGGTGGGGCCAGTGAACGCTCCCGCCCACGAATCCCCACCCTCACCCACCCCGTGTCCCCACTTTCCCCCCTCGGTTCCGAGACGAGTCGTGGAGCAGGGGTAACGCACCCGTCGGGCGGGCTCTCACCTGGGCTTTTCCGGTGTTCCGCGTCGCTGTGTGCCGGGGTGCGATCGATAGTGCCCGTGGCGGTGATCACGTCGGGAATTTCCCCCCACCTGGGCCAATCTGCGTTGACCAGCAAGTATTCGGCTAATTGAGGCGCAACACGCCGTTATCCGCCTTGTGAGTGGGGGAAAGTGGGGTACTGTGGTGCGCAGCGGGGAGCGAAGGTGAACCGCCCGGGCATACGGCGTTCGATATCGAACGCGGTGGGAGGTGTCGAGTGTTTCTCGGTACCTACACGCCGAAGCTCGACGACAAGGGGCGGCTCACGTTGCCCGCAAAGTTCCGGGATGCGCTGGCGGGAGGGTTGATGGTCACCAAGGGTCAGGATCACAGCCTCGCGGTGTATCCCCGGGAAGAATTCACCGCTCTCGCACGCAAGGCCGCGGCCGCGTCGAGAAGCGATCCGGAGGCGCGGGCCTTCGTTCGCGGACTGGCGGCAGGTACCGACGAGCAGCACGCAGATGCCCAGGGGCGCATCACCCTCTCGGCAGATCACCGTCGTTACGCGGGTCTCTCCAAGGACTGCGTAGTGATCGGTTCGGTCGATTTCCTCGAGATCTGGGATGCGCAAGCCTGGCAGACCTATGTCGAGGCGAACGAGGAGAACTACTCGCAGGCAACAGGAGTCGCGCTCGGCGAGATCGTCTGAGCGTGAACACGTCCCGGCGAATGCCGCGAGGCCTCTGTCCGACGGAACCCTGACGCACTTCCCCAGCGCCAGGTTTTCATTTCGGGCAGGGACCTCGAAGCATTCGCCACGGCAACTGGCCGACACGAGAAGTTCGAGCAGTGAACCCCGGCACCGGGCTTGTTCACCCGCACCACAGAGCAGGAGCCGGAGGGATCATGGTGGATCACGAGGGGGAAGATTCCTCGCCCGCCGATGGTTTCGGTCACATCCCGGTACTGCTTCACCGCGCTGACGAACTGCTGGGCCCCGCCCTCACCGCGAACGACCCGCAGGGCGGGGGCGCCGTCATGATCGACGCGACCCTCGGCCTCGGCGGGCACTCCGAGCACTTCCTGCGGACCTACCCCCGGCTGAGACTCGTCGCCCTCGACCGTGATCCGCACGCACTGGAGATCGCCGGTGGCCGGCTCGCCCCGTTCGCCGACCGGATCACGTTCGTGCACACCCGCTACGACGGCATCGAGGACGCGCTCACGCAGGCGGGTCTGTCCACGCGGGAGTCGGTGCACGGCATCCTCTTCGACCTCGGTGTCTCCTCGATGCAGCTCGACGAATCGGATCGGGGGTTCGCGTATTCGATCGACGCGCCACTGGACATGCGAATGGACCCGACCACCGGCATCACTGCGGCCGAGGTCCTCAACACGTACAGCCACGGCGACCTCGCGCGCATCCTCAGTACGTACGGCGAGGAGCGCTTCGCGGGCAAGATCGCGTCGGAGGTGGTCCGGCAACGCGCGAAGGAGCCGTTCACGACCAGCGCAGCTCTGGTCGAACTGCTGTACCGCACCATTCCTGCGGCGACCCGCCGTACCGGGGGACATCCCGCGAAGCGGACGTTCCAGGCCCTTCGAGTGGAGGTCAACGGCGAGCTCGATTCACTGCGCGCCGCGGTACCGGCTGCACTCGACGCGTTGACCGTCGGGGGACGCGTCGTGTTCATGTCGTACCAATCCCTGGAAGACCGGGTCGTCAAGCAGGAAATCACTCCCAGGTCCAAGTCGAAGAGCCCGGAGGGGCTTCCTGTCGAACTGCCGGGGATGGGCCCGGAGTTCCGGATCCTCACACGAGGGGCGGAGCGCGCGTCCGAACAGGAAATCGAAGAGAACCCACGATCAGCCCCGGTGCGGTTGCGCGCTGCAGAGAGAATTGCCAGGAGGTCGGCGGCATGACGGTTCAGGTGAGTTCCACCGAGATGCGGCCCGCGCGGGCGGACAACCGGTCGGGCGCGGCTGAACGGGCATACAAGAAGCGCACCCAGCGCGCGGCCGTGCACAACGGATCCGCGATCGCTGTCTCCGGCAAGAACCGCACCGGCACGCTCACCGCCCGCATCCCGTTCGTGGCGACGATCCTCGTTCTGCTCGCGACGGGCCTGGCCGTCACGCTGCTGCTCACGACCCGGTCCGCGGAGGACTCGTACCAACTGAGCGCCGCCCGCGCGCACAATCAGTCGCTTGCGGAGGAGAAGGCGGCGCTCGAGCGTGACGTCGAGACCGCCAACTCCGCCCCGAAACTGGCGGAGGAAGCGGCCAAGCTCGGCATGGTCCCCGCGAACGATCCGGCTCGGCTCGTCGTTCACCCCGACGGCAGCGTCGAGGTCGTCGGAAAACCGGCCCCTGCGTCTGGTGCGCCCGTGCCTCCACTCGACGCGGTCGCCCCGAACACCCAGCGTGGCAACTCCGTGGCTACCGCCCCGAACCGGGGGAGCACCACGCAGTCTCCGCGCGCCACGCCGCAGCCCGGCAATGGCGCGGAGATCCAGGCACAGGGTGAACAATTGGTTCCCGTGATCCCTTCGGCCGCCGCACCGACGACTGCTCCACCCTCCGGTGGTCGCCGGTGAGTCGAAGCGCACCGAGAAATCGTCCCCGGCGCCCCACGGGCGCCGGGACCGCGTCTTTTCCGTTCAGGCAGAAGATCGGGCGCGGACTGATGTTCTTGGCGCTCGGCCTCGCCGCCGTGCAGCTTCTGTGGATACAGGTCATCGACGCACCGCAACTGTCCGCGGAGGCAGCGAACCAGCGCACGACCACCGAAGTGGATCCGGCGCTGCGCGGGTCGATCACCGACCGCAACTCCAATCCGATCGCCTTCACGATGGAAGCGAAGGCGCTGACATTTCAGCCCACGCGGGTGCGGAAGGAACTGGAGGAGGCAAAGGCCAAGAGTGACACCGCCCCCGACGTCGATGCGCGACTCGACGCGATCGCGAAGGAGATCCACGACCGGCTCGGCGACGTCGCACCGGAGAAGGATCTGAAGGAGAAGCTGCACGGCGACGAGACGTTCGTCTACCTGGCGCGCAGCGTCGACCCGAACATCGCCGCGCAGATCAGCGACAAGTTCCCGGAGGTCGGCCTCGAACGACAGGACATCCGCGAGTACCCGGGCGGGTCTCTCGCCGCCAACCTCGTCGGCGCCACCGGCTGGGACGGCCACGGACTGCTCGGCCTCGAGGATTCGCTCGACTCGACCCTCGCCGGCACCGACGGCTCCCAGACGTACGACAGGGGCTCCGACGGCGCGGTGATCCCCGGAAGCTGGCGCGACAAGCAACCGGCGGTGGACGGATCGAGCGTCGAACTCACCATCGACTCCGATCTGCAGTACTACGTCCAGCAGCAGGTGCAGATGGCCAAGGACAAGTCCGGAGCGAAGGACGCGTCGGCGGTCGTGCTCGACTCCCACACCGGTGAGGTGCTTGCGATGTCGAACGACAGCACGTTCAATCCGGCGATCGGGGTGGGCAACAACCCACGGACGGTGGAGATGGGCAACCTGCCGGTGAGCACGCCGTTCGAGCCGGGATCGGTCAACAAGATCGTCACCGCGGCGGCCGCGATAGAGTACGGGCTGACCTCACCCGACGAGGTTCTCGAGGTTCCCGGGAGCATTCAGATGTCGGGTGTGTCCGTGAAGGACGCGTGGGATCACGGGGTGGCGCCGTACACGGCCACCGGGGTGTTCGGTAAGTCGTCGAACGTGGGCACCCTGATGCTCGCCCAGCGCGTGGGGGAGGACCGTTACGCGGACATGCTGTCCAGGTTCGGCCTGGGCCAGCGCACGGACGTCGGGCTTCCCGGAGAGAGCGCGGGCAGCGTCCCCAGCCGGGACCAGTGGTCGGGGGGCACGTTCGCGAACCTGCCGATCGGGCAGGGCCTGTCGATGACCCTGCTGCAGATGACCGGCATGTACCAGGCGATCGCCAACGACGGCGTCCGCATTCCGCCGCGCATCGTCAAGGCGACCGTCGACGCGTCCGGCAACCGGACTGAGACCGAGGCGCCCGAGGAGGTGACGGTCGTCAGCCCGCAGACCGCGACCACCGTGCGTGACATGTTCCGTTCCGTCACCCAGAACGACACGGGCAACCAGCGCGGCACCGGGGTGCAGGCCGCCGTCGACGGGTACCAGATCAGCGGCAAGACGGGCACCGCCCAGCAGGTCGATCCCGCGTGCAAGTGCTATTCGAACTCGAACTACTGGATCACGTTCGCCGGCATCGCCCCGGCCGACAATCCGCGGTACGTCGTCGGAATCATGCTCAACGCGCCGACACGCAGCGCGGACGGCTCCGGTGGGCAGTCCGCCGCCCCGCTGTTCCACAACATCGCGTCGTGGATGTTGCAGCGCGACAGCGTGCCGATGTCCCCGGACCCCGGACGCAGGCTGGTGCTGCAGGCCGATTGAGCGAAGGTCGGCCGAATCGGGTTCCGGGAGCGCTCGCGGTAATCTGACACGTCGGCCGTTCAGCGGACACGCGCATTTGCCGTGGATGCAGGGAACTGCCGAGGTAGCACGCTGTATCGATCCGTGCACTACGCCGTTGTCAGTGAGAGTCGACATCCGAGAGGAGCCCGGTGCCTGTTCCGTCCCGCCCGCAGTCGGCGTCAGTGGAGGTGAAGGTCACAGACGGTCTTCGACCCACCCAGCCGGTCCGTACCACGGTGAGCGCTCTGGCCGCGCTCGCCGGAGCGAGGGTCGAGGCACCCACCGGCACCGCCGAGCACGTCATCGTCACCGGAGTGGATCTGCGCGCCCAGGGGATCGTGGAGGGTGATCTGTTCGCGGCCCTTCCGGGGGCCCGCGCACACGGCGCGGAGTTCGCCGCCGCCGCTCTCGACCGTGGAGCGACCGCGATCCTCACCGACGAGGCAGGATTCGCGCTGGTGTCCGCGCTGGGCTCCGACGCCCCGGTGCTCGTCCACGACGACCCGCGCGGTGTGCTCGGTGAGCTGTCGGCCACCATCTACGGCCGGCCCTCGGAGAAGATGCAGGTCATCGGCATCACCGGGACGTCGGGGAAGACCACGACGTCGTATCTCGTCGAGGGCGCCCTCAACGCGGCCGGCCGGACAACCGGTCTCGTCGGCACCATCGAGACCCGGATGAGCGGCCGCCGGGTGCCGAGTGCCCTGACCACCCCCGAGGCGCCGCAACTCCACGCGCTGTTCGCCGTGATGCTCGAGCAGGGGATCGACACCGTCGTCATGGAAGTGTCCAGTCACGCGCTGTCTCTCGGCCGCGTCGACGGAGTCCGTTTCGACGTGGGCGCGTTCACGAACCTCTCCCAGGACCACCTGGACTTCCACCGCGACTTCGAGGACTACTTCGCCGCCAAGGCGCGACTCTTCGCGGCCGACTCGTCCGTGCACGCGCAGCACGCGGTCATCTGCGTCGACGACGTGTGGGGCCGGCGGATGGCCGAGGTCGCGCGCGGCGCTCATTCGATCGTGACGACGGTCGCGACCACGCCGGACGCCGACGGCGCGGTGTGGACGGCGGGCCCGGCGACGGTGTCACCCGCGGGCTCGCAGACGTTCGCGCTCACCACCGCCGAAGGCACGACGCTCGACGTGGAACTCCGGCTGCCGGGGCAGTACAACGTCGCGAACGCTTCTCTCGCCGTCGCGCTGTGCGCCGCGCTGGGCGTCGATCCGCGCGACGCCGTCGCGGGCATCGCCGGGGTCGACGTGCCGGGGCGGGTGCAGCGAATCGACCGGGGGCAGGACTTCCTCGCCGTCGTCGACTACGCGCACAAGCCGGCAGCGGTCGAGGCCGTGATCGCGACGCTGCGCGAGCAGGTGCGTGGCCGCGTCGCCGTCGTCGTGGGTGCCGGGGGTGATCGCGATGCGGGTAAGCGGCCCCTGATGGGCGCCGCGGCCGCGCGGGGAGCCGACCTGCTCGTCATCACGGACGACAACCCGCGCACCGAGGATCCGGAAGCGATCAGGGCCGCGATCCGTGAGGGCGCTCTCGCGGTGCCCGAATCCGAGCGGGGACAGGTGTGGGAAGTAGCGGACCGAGCGAAGGCGATCGCCGACGCCGTCGGCTGGGCGCAGGCAGGCGACGTGGTTCTGGTCGCAGGCAAGGGACACGAGATCGGTCAGGAGATACACGGGGTGAAGTACCCATTTGACGACCGCGACGTACTGGGCGACGCGATCGAGCGACAGGTCGGAGGAGCACGATGATCCCGATGACACTCGCTCGGATCGCCGAGATCGTGGGCGGCGAACTGCACGACGTCGCCGACCCGTCGGCCGAGGTGACGGGAACGGTCGAGTTCGACTCGCGCAAGGTCACCGGCGGCGGACTGTTCCTCGCCCTGCCCGGCGCCCGCGTCGACGGACACGATCACGCGGCAGCGGCAGTCGAGGCCGGCGCGGTCGCAGTGCTGGCCGCGCGTCCGGTCGGGGTACCCGCCGTCGTCGTCACCCCGACTCCCGGCGCCGGTCCGAGCAAGGCGATGGCGCTCGAACACGACACCGACGGATCGGGCGCCGCCGTGCTCGCGGCACTCGCGAAGCTCGCGCGCGCGTCCGTCGACGACCTCACCGCGAAGGGCCTCACCGTCGTCGGCGTCACCGGATCGGCGGGCAAGACGTCGACGAAGGATCTGCTCGCCGCGGTCCTGCGCCCGCTCGGTCCCGTCGTCGCGCCGCCCGGATCGTTCAACAACGAACTCGGCCACCCGTGGACCGCGCTGCGCGCGGACGCAGACACGGGATTCCTGGTTCTGGAGATGTCGGCCCGCGACCGCGGCCACATCGCGTCCCTCGCCGCGATCGCGCCTCCGAAGATCGGGGTGGTCCTCAACGTGGGCACGGCGCACCTCGGCGAGTTCGGGTCGCGCGACGCGATCGCCGCCGCCAAGGGCGAACTCCCGGAGTCGCTGCCCTCGGCGGAAGACGGTGGCGTCGCCATCCTCAACGCGGACGATCCGCTGGTAGTGGCGATGGCCCCGCGCACGTCGGCGCGGGTGGTGCTCGTCGGCCGGTCGGAGTCCGCGCACGTCCGGGCCACCGACATCGTGCTCGACGAGAGGGCAAGGGCGCGTTTCACTCTCACGACGGCAGCGGGCAGCGTCCCCGTCGAACTCGCCGTGCACGGTGAGCACCAGGTCGGCAACGCACTCGCTGCAGCGGCGGTGGCGCTCGAATGCGGTGCGGACCTCGGCCGGATCGCGCAGGCGCTCTCCGGCGCCGCCGCCGTCTCGGGGCGCCGGATGGACGTCCGCGACCGGCCGGACGGTGTGACCGTCGTCAACGATTCGTACAACGCGAACCCCGACTCGATGCGGGCCGCCCTCAAAGCGCTGGTCTCGATGGCCAGGTCGGGCCGGGAATCGGCGCGCCGGAGTTGGGCGGTGCTCGGAGAGATGGCCGAACTGGGTCCAGAATCAGTGGTCGAACACGACGCCATCGGCAGATTCGCGGTCCGGCTCGATGTCACCAGGCTGATCGTCGTCGGAACCGGCAGGCCCGCCCGTGCCATGCACCAGGGTGCGGTCATGGAGGGTTCGTGGGGTGAGGAGTCGATCCTCGTCCCCGACATCGCCGGTGCGGTCGCACTGCTCGAGAAGGAACTGGCGCCGGGCGATCTGGTGTTGGTCAAGGCGTCGCAGTCCATCGGATTGTGGGAGGTCGCGGACACGGTGTTGGCGGGAAGCACGGGACAGAAGGGTTCGGAGGCTACGCGGTGAGACAGATCCTCTTCGCGGCGGGCATCGCGCTCGCCGTCTCGATTCTGCTGACCCCCGTCCTCATCAAGGCCTTCTCCCGTCAGGGGTTCGGCCAGGAGATTCGCGTCGAAGGACCGGCGAGTCACCAGTCGAAGCGCGGCACCCCGACGATGGGCGGCGTCGCCATCCTCGCCGGACTGTGGGCCGGTTACTGGGGCTCGCACCTCATCGGCATCGGGTACGACGCGGACGGGCCGTCGGCGTCGGGACTTCTCGTGCTCGGTCTCACGACGGCGCTCGGCGGTGTCGGATTCCTCGACGACTTCATCAAGATCCGCAAGCAGCGCAACCTCGGACTGAACAAGACGGCGAAGCTCGTCGGGCAGCTCATCGCGGCGGTGGCGTTCGGAATCCTCGCGCTGCAGTTCCGGGGCGCGAACGACCTCACCCCGGGCAGCGAGCACCTCTCGTACGTCCGTGACATCGCGACGGTCACCATGGGCTCCGTCGTGTTCGTCGCCTTCTGTTACCTGCTGGTGAGCGCGTGGTCGAACGCGGTCAACCTCACCGACGGCCTCGACGGCCTCGCCGCCGGTTCCATGAGCCTGGTGCTCGGCGCATACGTGATCATCACGTTCTGGCAGTACCGCAACGCGTGCGAGACGAGCCCCGGCAAGGGTTGCTACGACGTCCGCGATCCGCTCGACCTGGCCCTGATTTGCGCGGCCGGCGCCGGTGCGTGCATCGGATTCCTGTGGTGGAACGCGGCGCCCGCGAAGATCTTCATGGGCGACACCGGTTCGCTGGCACTCGGCGGCATGCTCGCCGGACTGTCGATCACGACACGCACCGAACTGCTGATGGTCGTGATCGGCGCGCTGTTCGTCGCCGAGGCGGCGTCGGTGGTGATCCAGGTCGCGGTGTTCCGGTCGAGCCGAAGACGCGTGTTCCGGATGGCGCCGTTCCACCACCACTTCGAACTCGCCGGGTGGGCGGAAACCACGGTGATCATCCGTTTCTGGTTGCTGGCCGCCATCGCCTCCGCGATCGGCCTCGCGCTGTTCTACAGCGAGTACCTGGCAGCGATCGGGGGCTGACGCCATGACGGAGGAACACGGCGGGCTCGACTGGTTGCGGGGCCACAGTGTCCTCGTCGCCGGTGCGGGTGTCTCGGGCCGCGCCACCATCGACCCTCTCCGTGACCTCGGAGCGCACGTCACCGTCACCGACTCGAACGTCGACGCGCTCGCCGAATGTGCGCGGCTCGGGGCGGCGACCGTCCCGATCGACGATCTGCTCGCCGAACGGGAGAAGGTCGCCGAGTTCGCGCTGGTCGTGACGAGCCCGGGGTTCCGCCCGGACGCACCGCTGCTGTCGGTCGCCGCCGGCGACGGGGTGCCGATCTGGGGCGACATCGAATTCTCCTGGCACGTGGACCGGGCCGGGCTCTACGGTCCGCCGCGGCGGTGGCTGGTGGTCACCGGGACCAACGGCAAGACCACGACGACCTCGATGCTGCAGTCCGTTCTCGAGGCGGCCGGGTTGCCGAGCCTGGCCTGCGGCAACATCGGGCTGCCGGTGCTCGACGCGCTGCGGCGGACCGAACCGCGGGCGGACGTGCTGGCGGTCGAACTGTCGTCGTTCCAGCTGCACTGGGCGCCGTCGGTCCGGCCCACCGCGGGCGCGATCCTCAATATCGCCGAGGATCACCTGGACTGGCACGGCGGCATGCAGCCGTACATCGACGCGAAGGCCCGCGCCCTGACCGGTGAGGTCGCGGTGCTCGGCCTCGACGACGAAGTCGCGTCCTCACTCTTCTCCTCGTCCCTCGCTGCGCGCACTCTGGGTTTCCGGCTGGGAGTGCCCGCGGAGGGCGAACTGGGCGTCGAGGACGGGCATCTCGTCGACCGCGCGTTCGCGGACGGCGAGCGGCTGGCCCCGGCCGACGGGATCACCCCGCCCGGGCCCGCCGGACTGATGGATGCGCTGGCCGCGGCGGCTCTCGCCCGGGCGATCGGGGTCCCGCCTGCCGCTGTCGCAGCAGGCCTGGCCGCCCACGTCGTCGGACCGCACCGGGCGGCGCGCGTCGCCGAGGTCGGGGGCGTGACGTTCGTCGACGACTCCAAGGCGACCAACCCGCACGCCGCCCGCCCGTCGATACTCGCCCACGACCGGGTGGTGTGGATCGCCGGCGGTCTGCTGAAGGGTGCACGGGTCGACGACCTCGTCCGTGAGGTGTCCGGCCGCCTCGCGGGCGCCGTCCTGCTGGGCCGCGATGCGAGGCAGATCGCAGAGTCGCTTGCGCGACACGCCCCCGAGGTTCCCGTGGTCACCGTCGAAACGGGAGACGATGCAGGTGTGAGTGCAGTCCCGCAGACCGCGACGCACCGGGTGGTGCTGCCGGCGGACACCGACAGCGACGCCGTGATGGGTGTCGTCGTGCGTGAGGCGGCTGCGCTGGCAACGGCAGGCGATGCCGTGGTTCTGGCGCCCGCGGCGGCGTCGCTCGACATGTTCGACAGTTACGGTCACCGGGGGCGCAGCTTCGTGGACGCCGTCGGCAGGCTCGGCGACTCGGACATCTCCAGGACGCTGCGATGACCTCCGCCGGAGCCCGCACCCGCCGCGTCCCCGAAGGACAGCGGTCCCCGGCCCGCACCGCCACCGCACCCGGGGTCGCCAAGCGCGCACCGTCGAGTCCCCGCACGCGGACGTCCCCTCCCCGCGGTCCGCGCACCCGGATCGGGGCGTGGCTGTCGCGGCCGCTGGCATCGTTCCACCTGGTGGTGACCATCGCGTTTCTGCTGACGGTCCTCGGCCTGGTGATGGTGCTGTCGTCCTCGAGCGTCGAGGCCTACGCCTCCGACGGCTCCGCCTACACCCTCTTCACCCGGCAGGCGCTGTTCGCGGCTCTCGGACTCGGTCTGTTCTATGCGGCGCTGCAGATCCCCGTCCGGGTGATGCGCGCACTGTCGTTCCCGGCGTTCGCGGTCACGATCATCCTGCTGGTCCTGGTCTTGATACCGGGCATCGGCACCGTGTCCCAGGGCACCCGTGGCTGGTTCGTGGTCGCCGGATTCTCGTTGCAGCCCGCCGAGCTCACCAAGATTGCACTGGCGGTGTGGGGCGCGCACATCCTGGCGTCGCGGCGCAGCGACATCTCGAGTATCCGGGACATGCTGGTGCCGCTGGTGCCTGCCGCGCTCGTCGCGTTCGTCCTGATCATCCTGCAGCCGGACCTCGGGACGACGGTCTCGCTGGCGATCATCCTGATGGCGCTGCTGTGGTTCGCGGGTCTGCCGCTGAAGCTGTTCGTCGCCATTCTCGGCACCGGCCTGGGCGGAATCGTGATCCTCGCGCTCACCGCCGGCTACCGCTCCGCCCGCGTGCGTGAGTTCCTCAATCCCGGTTCCGACCCGCAGGGCATCGGATACCAGTCGCGGCAGGCGATGTACTCGCTCGCGGACGGCGGGATCCTCGGACGCGGACTCGGGCAGAGCCGCGCGAAATGGAGTTACCTGCCGAACGCGCACAACGACTTCATCTTCGCGATCATCGGCGAGGAACTCGGATATCTCGGCGGCGCCGCCGTCCTCGGCCTGTTCGGACTGTTCGTCTACACGGGCCTGCGCATCGCCGCCCGATCCGCCGACCCGTTCCTGCGGCTGCTCACCGGAACCGCGACGGTGTGGATCACCGGGCAGGCGTTCATCAACGTGGGATACGTGATCGGGCTGCTCCCCGTCACCGGTCTGCAGTTGCCGCTGGTGTCGGCGGGCGGCACGTCGACGGCCACCACATTGTTCATGTTCGGTCTCGTCGCCAACGCGGCGCGGCACGAACCGGAGGCGGTCGCCGCGCTGCACTCCGGGCAGGACGGCCCGTTCGGCCGTCTGCTGAGGCTCCGCAAACCGGAGGCGTATTCACCGGTGCGTGCGGACGCGGCGCGCGCGGAGGCGGTGCGGCGGGCCGAGGCGCGTCGCCGGGCCGGTCGCGAGATGGCCCCGCGGACCCGCAGTATCACATACGAGAAAGGCCGCCCCGAACGCGGCAAGGGCCGCACCCCCGAACGCGGTGCACGTCAACAGCGAAGCTCGGGTGGCCGAGCAGGAGAGCGAGGATTTCGTAGGTGAACGGCGACAAGTCCACCCTGTCGGTGATCGTGGCCGGCGGGGGTACCGCCGGGCACATCGAACCGGCCCTGGCCGTGGCCGACGCGATCAAGGCGATCGACGACACCGCGGTGGTGACCGCTCTCGGCACGGCGCGTGGCCTCGAAACCACGCTGGTTCCCGAGCGCGGCTACCCCCTGGAGCTCGTTCCGCCGGTGCCGCTGCCCCGTAAACCCACCCTCGACCTGCTGCGGCTGCCCGGGCGCGTGCGCGCGTCGGTGCGCCGCACCCGCGCGGTGCTCGACGCGACCGGTGCCGACGTCGTCGTCGGTTTCGGCGGGTACGTCGCGCTGCCCGCATACCTCGCGGCAGGCCCCGGCCTGCTCCGCCGCCGGCGCCGCATTCCGATCGTCGTGCACGAGGCGAACGCCAGCGCCGGGATCGCGAACAAGATCGGCGCCCGCCGCGCCGCCCGCGTCCTGGCCGCGGTCGCCGGTTCCGGCGTGTCGGCACGGGGGCGCTCGGACGCCGAGATCCTCGGTATCCCGGTGCGGGCGTCGATCACCGGTCTCGACCGGGCGGCGTTGCGCGCGGAGGCGCGTGCACACTTCGGCCTCCCCGCCGACGGCCCGGTGCTGCTCGTGTTCGGCGGTTCGCAGGGCGCGCGGTCGCTGAACGAGGCCGTGTCGGGTGCGGCGGAGTCCCTCGCGGCGGCCGGGGTGGCCGTACTGCACGCGCACGGACCGAAGAACACCCTCGACGTTCCCGCGACCCCGGGCGGCCCGCCGTACGTGGCGGTTCCCTACCTGTCGAGGATGGACCTCGCGTATTCGGCGGCGGACGCCGTGATCTGCCGGTCGGGGGCGATGACGGTGGCGGAAGTGTCGGCGGTGGGCCTTCCCGCGGTGTACGTGCCGCTGCCACACGGCAACGGTGAGCAGGAACTGAACGCGCGGCCGGTCGTGGCCGCCGGAGGTGGAATGATTGTGGCCGACGGAGACCTGTCCGCCGGATTCGTCGCGGAGACCGTGATCCCTCTGCTGCGCGATCCCGCACAGCTCGAGGACATGGGGCGACGCGCGGCCGGCGCGGGTCACCGCAGCGCAGCCGCCGAGGTTGCGCGCATCGTGATCGACGTGGCCGCGCAGACGAGGGGAACCCGATGACCGACCTGCCCGCGCAGTTGGAACGTGTCCACATGGTCGGGATCGGCGGCGCCGGAATGTCCGGAATCGCTCGGATCCTGTTGGCCAGGGGCGGACAGGTGTCCGGTTCGGACGCCAAGGAGAGCCGCGGCGTCCTCGCGTTGCGTGCCCGCGGCGCGCAGGTCCGCATCGGCCACGACGCATCCGCACTCGACCTGCTGCCCGGCGGCCCGACCGTCGTGGTCACCACCCACGCCGCCATTCCCAAGGACAACCCGGAACTCGTGGAGGCGGCCCGGCGCGGGATTCCCGTGATCCTGCGGCCCGCGGTGCTGGCCTCGCTGATGCAGGGGCACCGCACCCTGATGGTGTCGGGCACTCACGGCAAGACGTCGACGACGTCGATGCTGGTGGTGGCGCTGCAGCACTGTGGGTTCGATCCGTCGTTCGCGGTCGGCGGCGAACTGAACGAGGCCGGCACCAACGCCCACCACGGCAGCGGCGACGTGTTCGTCGCGGAGGCCGACGAGAGCGACGGTTCGCTGCTCCAATACGACCCGAACGTCGTCGTGGTCACCAACGTCGAGGCCGATCACCTCGACTACTTCGGCAGCCCCGAGGCGTACATCCAGGTGTTCGACGATTTCGCGGCCCGGCTGTCGCACGGCGGGCTGCTCGTCGCCTGTCTCGACGACCCGGGGTCGGCGGCGCTCGCGCAGCGGGTGGCGGCGCGAGGACTGCCCGGGGTGCGGGTGCTCGGCTACGGCAGCGCCGAGGACGCGGACGGGGCCTTCGCTCCGAGCGACGGTGTGGAAGTCGGTGCGCGGCTGCTGAGTTTCGAGGCCAGGGACGTCGGCGGAGTATTGCAGTTCCAGCTGGCCGGGGAGCAGGCGCCGAGAACGATCCGGATGAATGTGCCCGGGAGGCACATGGCACTCAACGCGCTCGCCGCGCTCCTCGCCGCCCGGGAGGCGGGCGCCGACGTGGACGAGATCCTCGAGGGCATCGCCGGTTTCGGGGGAGTGCACCGCCGGTTCCAATTCACCGGCCGCGAGCACGGGGTGCGTGTGTTCGACGACTACGCGCACCACCCGACCGAGGTGCGGGCCGTGCTCGGCGCCGCCGCCGATCTGGTGCGCCAGCCCCACGAGGCCGACCGCCGCGAATCCGAGGACTCGGTGCGCAGCGGCAACGTCATCGTGGTTTTCCAACCGCACCTGTATTCCCGCACAGCAACATTCGCCGAGGAATTCGGGCACGCACTGGACCTCGCCGACGAGGTCGTGGTGCTCGACGTGTACGGCGCGCGGGAAGAACCGCTCCCGGGTGTCAGCGGCGCCCTGGTCGCGCTGTCGGTGTCGAAGCCGGTGCACTACCAGCCGGACCTGTCGCAGGCGCCTCGTCAGGTCGCGGCACTCGCGTCCCCCGGTGACGTGGTGATCACCATGGGCGCCGGCGACGTGACGATGCTCGGGAACCAGATCCTCGACGCTCTGCGTGCGGCCCCGCACCACCACCCGTCGCGATGACCCGGGAGCGCCGCGGCCGGTCCGAGCGGCCGGACCGCCCCGTCCGCCGCGACGCCGCGCGCAGTCCGCGACCCGGCGCACCCGCGGCGGCGGGCGACCGGACGTTCTCGCGCAGGCGCGGCTCGACCGCCACCGACCCCGGCACGCGGCGCACGCGCGAATCGGCTTCGGCGGCACGGAAGTCCGCGGTGGTGGAGACGCCGCGCCGTGCGTGGTATCGGCGGCCCGCCGTGATGGGTGTCGTCGGTGTCGTCGTGGTGGTGGCGCTCGGTCTCGTCGCGTGGTTCACGCCGCTGCTGTCGGTGCGTCAGACGGACGTCGCGGGGGCGACGTCGATTTCCGAGGAGCAGATCCGCCAGACGCTGGCGGTGCCGCAGGGGCAGCCGCTGCTCCGCGTCGACACGGAGGGCGCGGCCCTGAGGGTCGCCGCGATCCCGAAGGTGGCGTCCGCCCGGGTGCAGCGGGTGTATCCGTCCACCATCCGCGTGACGGTAACCGAGCGGGTGCCCGTCGTGTTCATCGACAGCCCCGGTGGCACCCACCTCCTCGACGCGGAGGCCGTGGATTACGAGATCGCGCCGCCGCCGCCCGGGGTGCCGCGTCTGGTGACGGAGAAGCCGGGGTGGGGCGACCCGTCGACGGAGGCGGCGATCGAGGTGCTGGAGTCGATGCCGCCCCAGCTGCGCGGTCAGGTGGGACAGGTTGCCGCGAAGTCGATTTCGGATATCGCGGTGACGCTGCTCGACGGCCGGATCGTGGTGTGGGGTGGCACGGAGAAGTCCGAGCGCAAGGCTGCGGTCACCCTGCCGCTGCTCACGCAGCCCGGACAGACGTACGACGTGTCGAGTCCGGACCTGCCGACGGTGCGGTGAGGGGTCGTGACCCGGATGCGAAACAGTTGCGGGCGAGTTCGTCAAATAACTCGGCGCGTCTCGGCGCGCCTAATGGCGTATCCGTATGACGGTGCATAGCGTTTCGCTCTAGTCGAGCACCACTTGACATAACCGTAACCCTATGGTTGAGGTTGAGGGTTCAGGCTGGGCTGATCTGTACGAAAGCGTGATACACACTCATGGAAGGCGAGAGCCGATGACGCCCCCGCACAACTACCTCGCCGTAATAAAGGTCGTCGGCATCGGCGGCGGCGGCGTGAACGCAGTCAACCGGATGATCGAGCAGGGACTCAAGGGAGTCGAGTTCATTGCCGTCAACACCGACGCGCAAGCACTGCTGATGAGTGACGCCGACGTCAAGCTCGACGTCGGCCGGGAACTCACCCGCGGGCTCGGCGCCGGCGCGGATCCCGAAGTCGGCCGCAAGGCCGCAGAAGACCACAAGGACGAGATCGAGGAAGTCCTCAAGGGCGCCGACATGGTGTTCGTGACCGCAGGCGAGGGCGGCGGCACCGGCACCGGTGGCGCACCGGTCGTGGCGAGTATCGCGCGCAAGCTCGGGGCCCTCACCGTCGGCGTCGTCACCCGGCCCTTCTCTTTCGAGGGCAAGCGCCGCGGAGGCCAGGCCGACACCGGCATCCAGTCGCTGCGCGAATCGTGCGACACCCTCATCGTGATCCCCAACGACCGCCTCCTGCAGCTCGGCGACGCCGCGGTCAGCCTCATGGACGCGTTCCGCAGCGCCGACGAGGTCCTGCTCAACGGTGTTCAGGGCATCACCGACCTCATCACCACCCCCGGACTGATCAACGTCGACTTCGCCGACGTCAAGGGCGTCATGTCCGGCGCGGGTAGCGCGCTGATGGGCATCGGGTCCTCGCGCGGCGAGGGCAGGGCCATCAAGGCCGCGGAATCGGCGATCAACTCCCCGCTGCTCGAGGCGTCGATGGAGGGTGCGCGCGGCGTGCTGCTCTCGATCGCCGGTGGCAGCGACCTCGGCCTGTTCGAGATCAACGAGGCTGCGTCGCTGGTGCAGGAAGCCGCCCACATCGACGCCAACATCATCTTCGGCACCGTGATCGACGATTCGCTCGGCGACGAGGTGCGGGTCACCGTCATCGCCGCCGGGTTCGACGGCGGCACCCCCACCCGCAGGCCGGTCGAGTCGGGTGCTGCCGGGCGCAGCGCCATCGGCGCCGGGCGGGCGGGCGAGGTCGGGCAGTCCGCCGAGCAGCAGGGCAGTGAACCGATGTCGGTGACCCGCGAGACGATCAGCTCGCACCAGAGCCCGAGCAGTCTGCCGCCGCTTCCCGGAAACGGGCAGTCCCGCGCGGTGCCGGTGTCCGACGAGGAGGGTGAAGACGAAGTCGACGTGCCCTCCTTCATGCGTCGTTGAGTTCGCCGACCGCCCCCGAGTTCAGGGTTCGCCGGGTCGTCACCACCCGCGCCGGAGGACACTCCGTCGCACCGTACGACACGTTCAACCTCGGTGATCACGTCGGCGACGATCCGGCTGCGGTGGAGGCGAACCGGCGCCGGCTCGCAAGCGAGATCGGCGTGCCGTTCGACCACCTCGTGTGGATGGAGCAGATCCACAGCCGCAACGTGACCATCGTCGACGGGCCCACCGACACGGCGGTGCCCGCGACGGACGCGCTGGTGACGACGGTGCGGGGGCTCGCGCTCGCGACCCTCAGCGCCGACTGCGTCCCGGTGCTGCTCTCCGACGACGAGGCCGGGGTTATCGCCGCCGTCCACGCCGGGCGGATCGGCGCCCGGATCGGCATCGTTCCGCGGGTGCTCGACGTCATGGTCGAGCAGGGAGCGCGGATCGACCGGATCGGCGCGTTTTTGGGTCCGGCGGCGAGCGGCAGGCAGTACGAGGTGCCCGCGGCGATGCAGGCGGACGTCGAGAAATTCCTTCCCGGCAGTGCCGTCCGCACCGTCAAGGGGACCCCCGGTCTGGATCTGCGGGCGGGCCTGCGGAAGCAACTGCTCGACGCGGGTGTCGCCGGAGTGGCGGAGGATCCGCGCTGCACCATCGAGGACCAGACGCTGTTCAGTCATCGCCGCCAGGCCCCGACCGGTCGGCTCGCGGCGGTGATCTGGATGGATACTGGGCAGGACAGCGAGTGAACGATCGCCGGTTTCGACTGGCGGCGACGGCGAGGGATTCCGGTGTGGGAGTGGACACGATGAGCAGGGTCGGGGACATCGAGGCTGCGCTCGGTGCCGTGCGCGCACGGCTCGACGCGGCGTGCCGGGACGCCGGTCGCGACCCCGCGGAGGTCTCGCTGCTGCCCGTCACCAAGTTCTTCCCCGAATCGGATGCGCGGATCCTGTACGACCTCGGCTGCCGGGAATTCGGGGAGTCGCGCGAGCAGGAGGCCACCGCCAAGATCGCGGAGTTCCGCACGGCGGTGCCGGACCCGTCGGTGCGGTGGCACATGATCGGGCACCTGCAGCGCAACAAGGCGAAAGCCGTCGCGCACTGGGCGTACGCCATCCACTCGGTGGACAGCGAACGACTCGTCGGCGCCCTCGGCCGCGCGGCGGCCATCGCACTGGAGGCGGGGGAGCGGCCCGCGCCGCTGCGGGTGCTGCTGCAGGTCAGTCTGGACGGCGACCCGCAGCGCGGCGGCGCCGCGATCGGCGACCTCGATCGTCTTGCCGCGCAGGTGCAGTCGTCGCCGGGACTCGAGTACCGCGGGCTGATGGCGGTTCCGCCGATCGAGGCCGACCCTGACGCGGCCTTCGAGGAACTGCACAACATACACGCGCGGCTGCAGCGCGACCATCCGGATGCGACGGAACTCTCGGCAGGCATGACGAATGATCTCGAGCACGCCGTCCGACACGGGTCCACCTGCGTGCGTGTCGGAACCGCGCTGTTGGGTGCGAGGCCTATAACCTCGAAATAGATCGCCCAGGTGATCGCCAACCCGTCCACACCGCTGCGACCGGTCGCAGTTGGATCCTGTCCGCCGCGCCAAGGAAGGTCGATCAATGAGCAGTCTGCACAAGTTCAAGGCTTACTTCGGCATGGTTCCCCTCGACGACTACGAGGACGAGTACCTGGACGAGCCGGAACCTGCGCGCAGGCCCGCTCGACCGGCGCGCGACAGTGGACGCGACCCCTACCTCGACCGTGACGACCGTGACTTCGCGGAGCCGGCCTTCAGCAAGGCCGCCTACGCGCCCGGCCGCCGGGACGACCTCGACGACGACTTCGACCGGTACGAGGGCCCCCGGCACTCGTCCCGGGTGGAACCGGTGGCCGTCCGGTCGGCCCGTCCGAGCGCGAGCGGTGCTGTGCGCGGCAGCACCCGCGGCGCGCTCGCCGTCGACACGCGATCCGACCGGGTCGAGAGCCGTCGCGGACCCCTCTTCGACGAAGGTGGACCCCTGTCCAAGATCACCACGCTCCGCCCCCGCGACTACGGGGAGGCCCGCACCATCGGCGAGCGGTTCCGGGACGGTACCCCCGTCATCATGGACCTGGTCGAGATGAGCAACGCCGACGCCAAGCGCCTCGTGGATTTCGCCGCCGGGCTGGCGTTCGCGCTGCGCGGGTCGTTCGACAAGGTGGCCACGAAGGTGTTCTTGCTCTCACCCGCAGACATCGACGTGTCCGCCGAGGAACGCCGCCGCATCGCGGAAACCGGCTTCTACAGCCAGAAGTAGGCCGGGGAGCGGGGGAAACGACCATCGGGATCCGAACGTCCGACACGACGCGAGCCGCGACGGCTGTGGCGCAGAACGCCCTGGCCACGCGGCTCGTTTTGATCGGCCGGACATTCTCAGGCAGAGTGAAGGTGTGGCCTTGTTCTCGGTGATCTACTTGATACTGTTTGTCTTTTGGCTGCTACTCATCGGCAGAATCATTGTCGAGTTCGTACGGACCTTCGCACGAGACTGGCGGCCAACCGGCGTCGTGGTCGTCATTCTCGAAGCGATTTTTACGGTCACCGATCCACCGGTCAAGCTGCTCCGGCGGTTGATCCCCCCGATCAATCTCGGTGGGGTGCGGTTGGATCTATCCATCATGGTCTTGCTGTTCATCGTCTTCATCCTGATGTCGATCGTTCAGGGACAAGCGCGTGCCACGGGAGTGGTGTGACAGAATGGACCCCATTGATCCAGTCTTGTTTCACCGTTACGTAGACTGCGCTGTAACTGAATGCTTGCTAGACCGCCAAATGACGCGTGAAGGGATCCTTCCATGCCGCTGACTCCCGCTGATGTGCACAATGTCGCGTTCAGCAAGCCACCGATCGGTAAGCGGGGCTACAACGAAGACGAAGTCGATGCGTTTCTCGACCTCGTCGAGCAAGAGTTGTCGCGCCTGATCGAGGAGAACGCCGACCTTCGGCAGCGAGTAGGGGAGCTCGACAAGGAGCTCGCCGATGCGAAGAAGGCTCCCCGCTCCACGTCCGCAGCACCGACTCCCGCCCCCAAGGCGGAGCCCGCTCGCGTCGCCGAGCAGCCCAAGGCCCCGGCGCCCGCTCCGGCTCCGGCCGCCGCGGCTGCCGCCGCTCCCGCCCAGGGCGCCGACGCTCACATGCAGGCCGCCAAGGTCCTGGGTCTCGCCCAGGAGATGGCAGACCGGCTCACGAGCGACGCGAAGACCGAATCCGAGCAGCTGCTCGGCAACGCGCGCACCAACTCGGAGCAGCTGGTCAGCGACGCGCGGACCCGTTCCGAGACGATGATCTCGGACGCCCGCCAGAAGTCGGAAGCACTGATCACCGACGCTCAGACCCGTTCCGAGACCCAGCTGCGCCAGGCCAAGGAGAAGGCCGACGCGCTGCAGGCGGACGCGGAGAAGAAGCACACCGAGATCATGGCGACGATCAACCAGCAGCGTTCGGTGCTGGAAGGCCGGATCGAGCAGCTGAAGACGTTCGAGCGCGAATACCGTGTGCGCCTGAAGTCGTACCTGGAGTCGCAGCTCGAGGAGCTGGAGCAGCGGGGATCCGCGGTTCCGGTGGACGGCGGTCAGGATTCGTTCGCGCAGGGTGGATCGCAGTCCAATTACAGCCAGTCCTACGCCAAGGGCAATAGCTGACTGAGCGCGCGGTAGTTGCCCAGCCAGCGGCCCGGATAGAGGTTGAGCCGTGCTGGTCGTGACACTCGCTCTTGCAGCGGTGGGGTTCGCTCTCCTGGTGGTGGCTCTCATGACCGGTTCGGTCGTGTGGGCCTGGGGATGCATCGTGGTGTGCGTCGCCGGGGCGGTCCTGCTGCTCGTCAGCGCCCTCGCGGGTAAGAAGGCCGCGGTCGTCCCGGGGCAACCCGCGAGCGGCGTCTCCGGTGAACGCGGTCCGGCGGCGGATACCGACACGACGTCCGGGTCCGACGAGACCGACTGAGCTGCCGTCCGGCGGTGGCGGCTAGACTGCATTCAGCGAATAATTCACATGCACCGAGTTTCGCGGCGACGATCCGGCCATCACCGGGGAGCCTTCGGAAGAACGGCCGGCACGCCGGCTCAGTAGAACCGAACGGGTGGGCCCGTCACAGCCCGGCACCGAGAGGCGCCCTCCGGGGCGCAAGCGGGGTGGTACCGCGGTGGTGACGCAGGAGGCGTCCCCGTCGTCCCCGTGCCGAGTACGTCAGGCACGAGGAGATCGCGGTGACCGACACCAGCAACGTGACCAGCAGCAACGAGTCGTACCCCAAGGTCGACTACGGCGTCTCCCAGGACGCCGGCGTCCGGTTCCCCCAGATCGAGCAGCGGGTGCTCGCCGGCTGGGACGAGGACGACACCTTCCGGGCCTCGGTCGCCCAGCGCGGCGACGCCCCCGAGTTCGTGTTCTACGACGGTCCGCCGTTCGCGAACGGTCTCCCGCACTACGGCCACCTCCTCACGGGGTACGTCAAGGACCTGGTGCCGCGGTTCCAGACCATGCGCGGCAAGAAGGTCGAGCGACGTTTCGGCTGGGACTGTCACGGGCTGCCCGCCGAACTCGAGGCGGAGAAGCAACTCGGCATCAAGGACAAGTCCGAGATCGACGTCATGGGTCTCGAGAAGTTCAACGAGTACTGCAAGTCGTCGGTGCTGCGCTACACGGACGAGTGGCGCGACTACGTCACCCGTCAGGCCCGGTGGGTCGACTTCGACAACGACTACAAGACCCTGGACCTCGACTTCATGGAGTCGGTCATGTGGGCGTTCAAGGAACTGTTCGACAAGGGCCTGATCTACCAGGGCTTTCGCGTGCTGCCGTACAGCTGGTACGAGCAGACGCCGCTGTCGAACCAGGAGACGCGGCTCGACGACGCCTACAAGATGCGCCAGGATCCCGCCGTCACGGTCGACATGCCGCTGCGCGGTGAGGGCCCGCTCGACGGCGCCAACGCCGTCATCTGGACCACCACGCCGTGGACGCTGCCGTCCAACCTCGCCGTCGCGGTGCACCCTGACATCGACTACGTGCAGGTCGCGGGCGGCGACGGGAAGCGGTATGTGCTCGCGAAGGACCGGCTGGGGCATTATGCCCGCGAACTCGGCGAGGCGCCGGAGGTGCTGTCCGAGCACAAGGGTGCCGAGCTCGTCGGGCTCAGCTACGACCCGCCGTTCGACTTCTTCGCCGGCCACGCCAACGCGCACGTGGTGCTGTCCGCCGACTACGTGACCACCGAGTCCGGTACCGGAATCGTCCACATGGCACCGGCTTTCGGTGAGGAGGACTACGACTACTGCGTCCGCAACGGCATCGAATTGGTGCAGCCGCTCGATCCGGGCGGCAAGTTCACGGCGATGGTGCCGCCGTACGAGGGTCTCCTGGTGTTCGACGCGAACCCGGTGATCATCAAGGACCTCAAGGCTGCTGGCAAGTTGCTGCGGCACGAGACGATCGAGCACTCGTACCCGCACAGCTGGCGCAGCGGACAGCCGCTGATCTACATGGCGGTCCCGTCGTGGTTCGTCGCGGTCACCAAGTTCCGCGACCGCATGGTGGAGCTGAACCAGGACATCACCTGGGTGCCCGAGCACATCCGCGACGGGCAGTTCGGCAAGTGGCTCGAGGGTGCCCGCGACTGGAACATCAGCCGCAACCGGTACTGGGGCAGCCCGATTCCGGTGTGGGTGTCCGACGACCCGGCGTACCCGCGCACGGACGTGTACGGCTCCCTCGACGAGCTCGAGCGTGACTTCGGGGTGCGGCCGACGGATCTGCACCGCCCGATGATCGACGACCTGGTGCGCCCGAATCCGGACGATCCGACCGGGAAGTCGATGATGCGGCGCGTGCCGGAGGTCCTGGACTGCTGGTTCGAGTCCGGGTCGATGCCGTACGCGCAGGTGCACTACCCGTTCGAGAACCGGGAATGGTTCATCGGGGCGAGCGGAGCGACGGGGGATGACACTGCTCACTTCCCGGGCGATTTCATCGTCGAGTACAACGGGCAGACGCGCGGCTGGTTCTACACGCTGCACGTACTGGCGACGGCGCTGTTCGATCGTCCCGCGTTCAAGACCGTTGCGGCCCACGGCATCGTCCTGGGCGAGGACGGCCTGAAGATGAGCAAGTCCAAGGGCAACTACCCGGACGTGAAGGAGGTGTTCGAGCGCGACGGCTCCGATGCCATGCGCTGGTTCCTCATGTCGTCGCCGATCCTGCGCGGCGGAAACCTCGTCGTCACCGAGCAGGGCATCCGCGAGGGTGTCCGGCAGGCGCTGCTGCCGCTGTGGAACGCGTGGAGCTTCCTGCAGTTGTACGCGCCGACGTCCGGTGAGTGGCGCACGGATTCGACGAACGTCCTGGACCGGTACATCCTCGCGAAGCTGGCGGGCACCCGGGACGTCATCACCGGCGCGCTCGAGACGAACGACATCGCCGGGGCG
Organism: Rhodococcus sp. NPDC057014; assembly: GCF_042673295.1. NCBI lineage: Bacteria > Bacillati > Actinomycetota > Actinomycetes > Mycobacteriales > Nocardiaceae > Rhodococcus > Rhodococcus sp. NPDC057014. The sequence continues at coordinate 3,043 of NZ_JBHUSF010000100.1, read as the reverse complement.
TGCGACGAACTGCGCACGTTCTGCGACGCGTTGACGAACTGGTATGTGCGGCGGTCGCGTTCGCGCTTCTGGGACGAGGACAAGGACGCTGTCGACACCCTGCACACCGTGCTCGAGGTGGTCACCCGGCTCGCCGCTCCGCTGCTGCCGCTGATCAGCGAGGTGATCTGGCGGGGACTGACCGGCGGACGGTCCGTGCACCTCGCGGACTGGCCGGCCCAGGGTGAGCTGCCCGCGGATGTGGAGCTGGTGTCGGCGATGGACGAGGTCCGGTCGGTGTGCTCGACGGTGCTGGGTTTGCGCAAGGCGCAGAATCTGCGGGTGCGGCTGCCGCTGCCCGAGGTGACGGTCGCGTCCGAGGACGCGGAGCGGCTGCGCCCGTACCTCGGTCTCATCGCCGACGAGGTCAACGTCAAGAAGGTCGACCTCACCACCGACGTGGACGTGCACGGTCGCTTCGAGCTCGTCGTCAACGCGCGTGCCGCGGGGCCGCGGCTGGGCAAGGACGTGCAGACCGTCATCAAGGCCGTGAAGTCCGGTGACTGGTCGGAGAATTCGGACGGCGTCGTCGTCGCGGCGGGGATCGAGTTGCTGCCGGAGGAGTACACGCAGCGGCTCGTCGCCGCCGAACCGGAGTCGACGGCGGCCCTGCCCGACGGTGCCGGTCTGGTGGTCCTGGACTCGGCGGTCACCGAGGAACTGGAAGCCGAGGGCTGGGCGAAGGACCGGATCCGCGAGTTGCAGGACGCGCGCCGCGCGGCCGGGCTCGAGGTGTCCGATCGGATCACCGTCGTCCTCGACGTGCCCGCGGAACGGCGGGACTGGGCGCTCGCACACCGGGAACTGATCGCGGGCGAGATCCTCGCCGTCGAGCTGGAACTGGCCGAGGCGCCGGGTGGCGCCGTCGAACTCGGCGAGGGTGTGCGGGCGGCGATCACGAAGGCGTGACCTGTCGGACCGGGCGGGTATTTTGCACCAGGTGAGTCGTCGGTGGGTGCTGCACCTCGACATGGATGCGTTCTTCGCGTCCGTCGAGCAGCTCACCCGGCCGACGCTCCGTGGCCGCCCGGTTCTCGTCGGTGGTCTCGGTGGACGCGGGGTCGTCGCCGGGGCCAGCTACGAGGCCCGGGTGTTCGGCGCGCGGTCGGCCATGCCCATGCATCAGGCCCGGAGACTGGTGGGCCCGGGCGCGGTGGTGCTGCCGCCGCGGGGCCGGCTGTACGGCATGCTCAGCAAGTCCGTGTTCGACGCGCTCCGCGGGCCGATGCCGGTGCTCGAGCAACTGTCGATGGACGAGGCGTTCGGCGAACCCACCGAACTGGCCGGAGCGGATGCGGCCGCGGTGCAACGCTATTGCGAGGGTCTGCGGGCCCTGGTCCTCGAGCAGACGGGGCTCGTCGCGTCGATCGGGGCCGGGTCGGGGAAACAGGTGGCCAAGATCGCGTCCGGTCTTGCCAAACCCGACGGGATCACGGTGATTTCACCGGACGAGCAGCACGCGGTGCTCGACGAGCTTCCGGTGCGGAAGCTGTGGGGCATCGGCCCGGTCGCGGAGGAGAAACTGAAGCGGCTCGGCATCGAGACCATCGGCGGTTTCGCCCGGACCCCCGAATCGGAGGTCGCGTCGATTCTCGGCACCACGATCGGACCGGGCCTGCACCGGTTGGCGCAGGGCATCGACAACCGGCCGGTCGCCGAGCGCGCCGAGTCCAAACAGGTCAGTGCGGAGACGACTTTCGCCACCGACATCGTCACGATGGCGGAGTTGCGGGGCGCTGTCGAGTCGAGCGCGGCGTCCGCGTTCGTGCGCCTGCAGAAGGACGGCCGGGCCGCGCGCACGGTGGTGCTGAAGCTGAAGAAGGCGGACATGAGCATCGTGACGCGCTCGGTCACGCTGCCCTACGCGACACTCGATCGTCAGATCCTCGTCGCTGCCGCGCAGCGGCAGGTGATCGACCCGATCGAACTCGGCCCGGTGCGTCTGGTCGGGGTGGGGTACGCCGGACTGTCGACGGTGCGCCAGGGCTCGCTGTTCCCCGAACTGGACCTGGACGTCCCGGGCTACCAGGAGTCGAAGATCACGGAGGCGACCGGTGACGACGGCCTCTCCACGCCCGTCCCCGTGCCCGCCCGGGCGATCGACACCCGGTGGCATCCCGGGCTCGACGTGACGCACCCGGACTTCGGCCACGGCTGGGTGCAGGGTGCCGGGCACGGTGTCGTGACCGTCCGATTCGAAACGCGCACAACGGGTCCGGGGAAGGCCCGCACCTTCAAGGAGGACGACGGGCACCTCGAACCGGCCGATGCGGAATGCTCGCTCGCGTGACCGGACCCGCCGCCCGGAGGAGGGAGTGGAGACCGGCTCCACGAGAAGGTAGCCTCGGGCGCTGATGCCTACCCTTGGGTAATGTCGCCCGGGTAGCGAACGAGCTCAGATCGTCCGAGAACGAACACCGAGAATGAAGAGGTTATTGAGTTGAAGCTTCGTAAGATCACGGTTGCCGGAGTAGCAATCGCCGCAGCCCTCACGATGTCCGCGTGTGGCTCCGACGACGGCGACACGGCGGCCAAGACCACGACGACGACTTCCGCAGCTGCCGAGACCTCGGAAGCCATCGAGGTGCCCACCGCGGCCGATCTCAACGCGCTTCTGGTGCAGGGCCTCGACCCGGCGACGCCGCTCGAGGTCAAGTCCGCGATGGTCGAGGGCTCGGAGCAGGATCCGGAGCTCATCAACCAGGTCGCCGCGGCCGCCAAGGCGAACAACGCCGAGGTCACCGTTCTCGACCCGGTCATCGACAACGGTGACGGCACCGCCAGCGGCCAGCTGCAGCTGACCGTCAACGGCCAGGTCCAGCAGGGTGGCGTTCCGGCCATCTTCGTTCCCGGCGAGAACGGAACGTGGAAGCTGTCGAAGATCACCGCATGCCAGATCGTGTCGCTCGCGCAGCTGACCTCGCCTGCATGCCCTGCCTGATTCCAGGCCGAACCGTGCGGTCCTGACGGATCGCCGCGTTTCCACACCGATGCCGGTGTCCCC
>NZ_JBHUSF010000099.1:0-26761 GCF_042673295.1 Rhodococcus sp. NPDC057014 | reverse complement strand
CCCGAGAGCTGGGTCGATCAGAGTTCGCGCGTCGTTACGAAGCCATCGTGCTGATGTCGATGACGAAGCGATACTTGACATCACCGGCAGCGACTCGGTCGTAGGCCCGATCGATCTCATTGGCGTCGATCACCTCTACCTCGGCGGTGATCCCGTGAGTGGCACAGAAATCGAGCATCTCCTGGGTCTCTTCGATACCACCTACGAGCGTGCCCGCGATCGAGCGCCGGTTGTGCAGCAAGGAGAACACGTCGAAGCTGATCGGACGCTTCGGGACACCGAGATTGACGAAAGTTCCGTCGAGCGCGAGCATCTGCAGGAAGGCGTCGTAGTCGAGGTTCGCCGGCACGGTCGACACGATCAGATCGAAGGTGTCGGCGTAATCGGTGTAGACCGTCGAATCAGTCGACAGGCGATAGGCATCAGCGCCGCGCCGCAGAGCGTCCGCTTCCTTGTCCATGGTCAGATCCAGCACGGTGGTGTGGGCACCCAACGCCTTGGAGATCGACACGCCGACGTGTCCGAGGCCGCCGAACCCCACGATCGCCACCTTGCTGCCGGGGCCGGCCTTCCAGTGGCGGAGGGGTGTGTACGTGGTGATTCCGGCGCACAGGAGAGGCGCAGCCTCGTGCAACGGGAGACTGTCCGGGATCCGGAGTACATACGCCTCGTCCACAACGATCTTCTCGCTGTACCCACCCTGGGTGACCTTCCCGTCGCGGCCGACGGCGTTGTAGGTCCGGATGTGTTCGACGCGGCAGTACGACTCGAGGCCGGCCTTGCAGTGGTCGCACTCCCGGCACGAGTCGACGAAACACCCGATTCCGACACGGTCACCCACGGAGAACTTGCTTACTTCAGCGCCGACGGCGGAGACGGTTCCGGCGATCTCGTGTCCAGGGACCAATGGATAGTTCGTCTTGCCGAATTCGCTTCGCGCGCGGCTGACGTCCGTGTGGCAGATCCCGGCGTACGCTATGTCGATCAGTACATCCGCCGGGCCGACCTCCCGTCTCTCGATCTTGGTCGCTTCGAACGGCGCGCCCGGGGCCGCCGTGGAGCGGGCGTTGACAAGCATCATTCGTCCTTTCTCTCCGCCACTGCCGACCAGCTTTGTGGCCGAGGCGGATCGGATATGAATCTGTTCAGGTCGGTCAGAAGACGAATACGCCTTTGCCCGCGTCCTGTTTGTCGAACTTCGTGTACGCCTCTTCTGCCTGGTCCAAGGACCAGCGATCGCTGAACAGGTCGTCGACCGGCAGCCGGTGACGATCGATGAAATCGGCACATTCCAGCTGCTGAACACTCGACAGTGACCATGAGGTCATGACGGTCAGCTGCCGCGAGAGGTTCTTCCGCACATCGAGTTCGACGGTGCCACCCAGCCCCACCACGCACAGACGACCCCATGGTGCCAGCGCCGCCACGGCTGACTTGGCAGCTGCGGTGGCACCGGACGTCTCGACAATCGCGGGTGCGCCCAATCCTCGAGTCAGATCTTTGATCGCCTGGACGACGTCGCCGGACCCGGCGTCGACGGTCTCGGCAGCACCGAACTGAATCGACTGGGCCAACCGCTTGGGCTCGAGATCGACCGCTATGACTCGCGCTCCCCGGGCGGTGGCGAGCATGGTGGCGGAGAGACCGACCGGTCCTTGCCCGAACACCACGACATCGGTGCCACCGATGTCGCCGAGTCGTTCCAAGGCGCCCCACGCGGTACCGGTCCCGCACCCGATCGCCGCGCCGGCCTCGAAGGAGAGGGAGTCGGGAAGTCGAAGTGCCGACCTCGCGGCAACCTGCATGAACGGAGCATGGGCACCGTGCGCGTTCTTGCCGTACACGAGGGGAGCGCTGGTGGTGCACATCTGGGTCCACCCGGACCGGCATGCGACACAGCGTCCGCAGCCCGCGTAGTGATGGATCATCACACGATCACCGATGGCCAAACTGTCGTCGACACCGGGGCCCAGCTCCTCGACGATGCCGGCCGGCTCGTGGCCACCGATGCAGACCTCTGCCGGGCCGGGTGTCGCGTCAGCGGGTGCACGATAGTAGTGCAGGTCGCTCCCGCACATGCCCGAAGCGGTTACCCGAACGACGACCTCACCCTCGCCTGGCTTCGGGTCCGGAAATGGGCGCAGTGAAACCCGCCGATCTCCGTGGAACACCAGACCCTGCATTACGACCTCCTGCTATGAATGATTTCACGAGTGCCGAGCATTCTCAGATGGCTCCGGTCGAGCGCAGTTGCTCGACGTCCTCGGCGGACATGCCCAGCTCTTCGATCAGGATCTGGTCGGTGTCGGCTCCCAGCCCGGGGGCCCTGGTCGGCTCCACGATCGGTGAGTCGGAGAGGAACAGCGGGCTGCCGAGCGTCATCCACGAGCCCTTGTCGTCGGACATCCGGCGCAGAACGCCACGCTCGGCGATGTGGGGATCCACCATCAGTTCGGCAAGGTCTATGACGGGCGCGGTGGGGATGCCGGTGTTCTGCAACAGGTCGGCTACCTCTTGCTTGGTGTGAGTGCTCGTCCACCGTTCGACGATCATGTCGACGTCGTCGACATGATCGCAGCGGCCCCCCATCGAATCGAAGCGGGGATCCTTCGCGTCGGGGTCACCCATGATGTCGCACAACCGATCCCAGTGGACCTGAGTGGGGCACAGCACGGTCACCCAGCCGTCGCGTGCGCGGTACGCGTTGTACGGTACGACGGCCATGCCGCCGTGACGGTTCCCGGTCCGCTCCGGCATCGAGTTCTCGCTGTGGGCCATGCCGGCGATGTTGGAGGTGAGTGACGGCAGGATCGCGTCCTGAAGCGCCACTTCCACGTGTTGCCCTCGCCCGGTGTGCTCGCGCTGATAGAGCGCCGCGAGGACGCCGCCGACGAGATGGGCTCCTCCCATGAAGTCGACCACCGAGGGGCCGGTGCGAGTCGGGGGCCCTTCCATGAACCCGGTTGTGCTCATGACTGCCGTGCGGGCCTGGATGGTCAGGTCCATCGCGGGTTGTCCCGCGTACGGCCCGAACGAGCCGAATCCGCTGCCGGAAGCGACGATCAGCTGTGGATTGATCTTCGCCAACTCTTCGTAGCCCAGGCCGTAGCGGTCCATCGCGCCCGGCGCGAGATTCTGGATGAGAACATCGGCGGTTTCGGCGAGTCGCCGAAGCACGGCCTGTCCGTCGGGGTTCTTCAGGTCCAACCGCATGGCGCGCTTACCGGAGTTCAACATGCTGAACTGGACTGACGAGCCGTCCTCCGCGGCGGTGGCCAGCCTGCGATAGGGGTCACCCGCGGGCGCCTCGATCTTGATGACGTCAGCGCCGAGTCGCGCAAGCAACATCGAGCAGTAGGGCGCGAAATAGAACTGCCCGACGCAGATGACCTTCACACCGTTGAGTGCGGGCATACCCACCCCTTCATGATCGTAATTACGGACAAAAGTTTGTTACTGCGGAACGATAGGCGCGGCCATGGGAGGTGTCAATGAACGAGAAGGGCGCCGAGGCGGCATTTGCCCGCCGTCGAGTGAGCGGTCGACGCGAACCCTTGACTGGTGACTGGCGCCACAGTTATCGTCAGAGGGATCTCTATTAGGAACACTCGTACTTATATACGAACTTGTATCGATGTGCGGGGCCGCGGCGACTCGGCGTCACGTCGGATCGCCCACCATCAAGGAGAAGACCGGATGTCGCTGCACGAGCAGCCGGTGGGAGTGGATTCCCCCGCCTCACCCCCGAGTGCGAACAAGATGCACAAGGTGGCCCTCGCGAGCTTCATGGGCACTGTCATCGAGTTCTACGACTTCATCATTTACGGTACCGCCGCGGCGTTGGTGTTCTCCGACGTGTTCTTCCCGGCACTGGGAGCTCACGCCGGCACCGTCGTCTCGTTCGCGACGCTGGGTGTCGCGTTCGTGGCGCGACCGTTCGGGGCGGTTCTCTTCGGACATTTCGGAGACCGGCTCGGGCGAAAGCGCACGCTGATCGCCACCATGCTGACCATGGGCATTGCGACCGTCCTCATCGGCGTACTTCCCACTGTGGAAACGATCGGTGTCCTGGCGCCGGTCTTCCTTATTCTCTTGCGCATTGCGCAAGGGCTGGCCGCGGGCGGTGAATGGGCCGGTGCCGCGCTCTTCACGACGGAGAACGCGCCGAAGGACAAGCGTGGCTTCTGGGCGATGTTCACCAACTTGGGGGGCGCTGCCGCCAACATGCTGGCCGCAACCACCTTCCTTCTGACCAGTGTGTTCATGACCGACGACACGTTCGTGTCCTACGGGTGGCGGATCCCCTTCCTGCTGAGCGCGCTCCTGGTGGTCTTCGGCCTCTATGTCCGGCTCAAGCTCGATGACACTCCGGTGTTCACCAAGCAGATCAAGGGTGAGGGTGCGAGCTCACTTCCATTCGCGGACGCGTTCCGCAACCAGGGTAGGCAGATCCTCCTCGGCGCCGGCACCTTGCTGATGGCCTTCGCCCTCAACTACATGGGCGCGTCGTACCTGACCAACTACGGCACCGCAACGCTCGATCTGGATCGCTCGCAGGTCCTCGGGGCCGGCGTGTTCGGCGGTGTGATGCTCGGAATCGGCATCATCTCAGGCGGAACCCGCTCCGACCGCGTAGGCCGGAGACGCATTCTTCTGATCACGAACGTTGTTGCGATCCCCTGGGCGCTGGTGCTGTTCCCGTTGCTCGACACGAAATCGCTGGCCGCGTTCTGGATCGGTCTTGCCGTGAGCTTCCTTGTCGCCGGTCACGCATTCGGTGTCGCGGGATCCTTCCTGTCGGAGTTGTTCCACACCAGATACCGCTACACCGCCGCGGGTCTGTCCTACAGCCTCGCCGGAATCTTCGGCGGTGCGCTTCCCCCGCTGATCGCCGCGAGTGTCATCTCGACCTGGGGAGGTCTCGCGTTCGGTGTCCTGCTGGCAGCCATCGGCCTGGTCTCCATCGGGTGCACGCTGAGGCTGCGGGAAACTCGGGACTTCGACTTGGACGACATTCCCGACGCCCCACAAGCCGCCTGATCCCTCACTACTCGTACCGCAGTTCAGGAAGAAGTCCGACCGGTGATCGGCAACCAGATCAGCGGGCGGTGCACTTCCACATCGCGAACCCGTCGACGGCGCCACGGTCCCCGACACAGACGGACAACTTGTTGCGGTGCATACCCCCGGGCACACACCCGGTCACATGGTGTTTCACGATCGAGGCCGGAACATTCTCTTCACCGGCGACCACCGGCACTCCGACACGATCGAGCCACGACGTGATCTCGGCGAGGCGCCGGCGACGGTCCCCTGCAGGGCGCGCTATCTGGGGGGTGCTCGGCCGGGTGAAGCGCAATCCATGCCCCGGTGTCGGTTGACGCGCGCTGCCAGGCCGTAGTGGTCGGGATGGCCGTGGGTTACCACCACGCATGTCGGGTCGTCCAGCGTTTCCCCCGCGCGCGCGAGTCCATCGGTGGACGCCTTCACCCCTCGTCGCTGTCCCACCCCAGGATGAACTTACAAGTAACAGAGGGCTATTCGACGGTGTTCGCCGGGAATGGTGACGATGCCCTTTCCGGTTGTGATGTGCGTGAGCTGGGTTGTTCGTAACGAGATGGCGACTGGAATTCGGCCCAGGGCAACGACACTGGGTGGGTGTCCCGACGCTACGCCACGCCCGTTGCGACGTCCACGGTGACACCGCTGCGGTCGCGCACGGTGGTTTCATTCGAAGGCGCGACGGGCCAAGTCGCTATTGACGAGGACTGTGAGGCGGGATACATTCGAGTTCATAAATGGAGCCAATGGTTCGTATATAAGTACGAATGTATTTCGGCCGCACTGGGCCGCGCGGCATATTCGGCCGCTGCGCTCGCTACATCGAAGGCATTGAGGAGCACCTGCTTTGACCGACTACCTTCCCCCTCCGACGCAGGACTCTCCAGTTGCCGAGCGCCCGACGGAGCCCGCCGATTCGTCCGAGGTCAAGACGAACAAGATGCCGAAGGTGGCGTTCGCCAGCTTCATGGGAACTGTGATCGAGTTCTACGACTTCGGCATCTTCGGTACAGCAGCTGCTCTGGTGTTCGCCCATGCGTTCTTTCCGGCCCTGGGAACCTACGCCGGAACGGTCGTGGCATTCGCGACTCTCGGCGTGGCGTTCGTAGCCCGTCCGTTCGGCAGCATCCTGTTCGGACACTTCGGAGACCGTCTCGGCCGCAAGCGGACGCTGATCTCCACGATGTGCCTGATGGGTGCCGCCACGGTCATCATCGGTCTGCTGCCCACCGCAGCGACCGCGGGGGTTGTCGCACCGATCCTGCTCATCGTGCTCCGCATAGCCCAAGGGCTGGCCGCGGGCGGTGAATGGGCAGGCGCTGCACTGTTCACGTCCGAGAACGCTCCCAGCGACCGCCGCGGGTTCTGGTCGATGTTCACCAACCTCGGCGGAGCCGTCGCCAACATCCTCGCACTGTCGACCTTTTTCGTGACCGGCCTCTTCATGAGCAACGAGGCGTTCATCGCCTGGGGCTGGCGTGTTCCGTTCCTCCTCAGCATCGTCCTTGTCACGGTCGGCCTCTACGCCCGGTTCAAGCTCGAGGAGAGCCCGATCTTCGCGAACGAGGTCAAGCGGCGCGGGCGAAGCAGTCTCCCGTTCAAGGATGCCCTGACGAACCAGTGGAGGGAGATCCTCCTGGGTGCCGGGGCGCTCGTGTCGTCGTTTGCATTCGGCTACATCGGGATCGCGTATCTGATCAACTACGGGACCGCGACGCTGCACCTGAGCCAGCACGGCGTGCTCGCGGCCGGAATCTTCGGAAACGTGGTGAACGGTTTGGCCATGATCTCGGGTGCCATCCTGTCCGACCGGATCGGACGTCGACCTGTTCTGTTGCTCGTCAACATGATTGGCATACCCTGGGCGCTGGTCCTGTTCCCGCTGCTCGACACCGAGTCACCGGTCGCGTTCTGGATCGGCATCACCGTGAGCTTCCTCATCGCCGGCCACGGCTGGGGAGTGTGCGGGTCGTTCCTCTCCGAGCTGTTCCACACGCGCTACCGCTTCACCGCCGCCGGTCTCGCCTACAGCCTCGCTGCGATCCTCGGTGGTGGTATCCCGCCGCTGGTAGCAGCAAGCATCGTCGGCAGTCACGGTGGCTTCGTCTTCGGGATGTTCTTGGCGGGTTACTGCCTGGTGGGCCTTGTGTGCACCCTCGTTCTTCGAGAGACCCGCAGCAGGGCACTGGACGAACTCCCTCCCGACATCGGATTCGCACGAGCCGACAACAACTAGACAACTACACCGGAGTGGTCTCATGAGCCTGACGATCAGAGCATTCTCGGTCGGCCGAGTATTCGGCCTCCCGAAGCCCTCGTTCACCTATCTGCGGGGATGGGGCGACACCATGGACCTCCCGCTCATCATGTTCGTGATCGAAGGCGGCGACGCGCCCGTGGTCGTCGACACCGGGGCCGATCTCAGCCGCGCCTGGGACACCCACCGCATCAAGATGGAACAAACTGTCGAGGAGCGACCGGAGGTGGCGCTGCGGTCCGCGGGGATCGATCCGGACGACGTGCGCCTCGTCGTCAACACACACCTGCACTGGGATCACAGCTCGAACAACCATCTGTTCCCCAACGCACGCATCGTCGTCCAGCAACGTGAACTCGACTTCGCCCGACAGCCCGTGCCCTGGCACTGCCGGCAATTCGAGGCGCTGCCGCATATGGACGCGGCGTGGAAGCGGGCTGAGGACAAGGTCGTTCCCGTCGACGGTGACACCGAGTTGGCCCCGGGAATCACGCTGGTCGCCTTGCCGGGGCACACTCCGGGCTCGCAGGGAGTTCTCGTCGAGGCAGACACCACCCGCTACCTCATCGCCGGCGACTGCGTCTACCTGTACGACAACTGGGAGGGCGACGCCGAGGCCGACCACATTCCCGTCGGACTCTTCACCGACCTCGTGGCCTATCAACAGAGTCTGCTGAAGATCGAAGCCCTTGACTGCGAGGTCATCCCGAGCCACGACTTCCGTGTTCTCGAACGGTCGATTTTCAAGTGACCTCGCCGATTCTCGAGGCCGCCGAACCCCGGCTCCCTGCTGAACATCATCGCCTGTCTCCGGAAGGAACCCAGTGAAACGAGAAGCCGTCGTCGTCTCCACGGCACGCACCCCGATCGGAAAGGCCTACCGCGGCGCCTTCAACGACACCCAGCCGCAGCACCTCGCCGCCCACGCGATCACCGCCGCGGTCGAGCGGGCCTCGATCGACCCCGCCGAGATCGACGACGTCGTCCTCGGCTGCGCCATGCAGGAAGGCGCCTCCGGGCTCAACATCGCCCGCCAGGCGTCGCTGCGCGCCTCGCTGCCGGTGACCGTGCCGGGTATGACCATCGACCGCCAGTGCGCATCCGGGCTGATGGCCATCGCCACCGCCGCGAAACAGATCATTGCCGACGGCATGACCGTCACGGTCGGCGGCGGCGTCGAATCCATCTCGCTGGTGCAGAATGATCACGCGAACCGCTACCGGACCCGCGACCCGTGGCTGGTGGAGAACCTGCCACAGACGTATATGCCGATGCTCGAGACGGCCGAGATCGTCGCCGAACGCTATGGCGTCTCCCGCGATCGCCAGGACGCCTTCGCCCTCCTGTCCCAGCAACGCACCGCAGCCGCTCAGCAGGCGGGGCTGTTCGACGCCGAGATCGTTCCCCTCACCACCACCAAGGTGGTCACCGACCGCTCGACCGGGGAGGCCGGCGTCGAGACGGTCACCGTGACGCAGGACGAAGGCAACCGCCCGCAGACCGATCTCACCGGACTCGCCGGGCTGCGCACCGTCCTCGCGGACGGGCACGTCACCGAGAAGGCCACCGTCACCGCAGGCAACGCCTCCCAACTCTCCGACGGCGCATCGGCCGCAGTGCTCATGGAAAGCCGGGAGGCAGCCCGCCGGGGCCTCGATGTCCTCGGCACCTACCGTGGGATGGCCGTCGCCGGCAGCCACCCGGACGAGATGGGCATCGGCCCCGTCCACGCCATCCCGAAACTGCTCCGCCAGCACGACCTGAAGATCGATGACATCGACCTGTGGGAACTCAACGAGGCCTTCGCCTCCCAGGCGGTGTACTGCCGCGACCACCTCGGCATCGACCCCGATCGCTACAACGTCAACGGCGGCGCCATCTCCATCGGCCACCCCTACGGCATGAGCGGCGCCCGCCTCGTCGGACACGCATTACTCGAAGGGCGTCGCCGCGGGGCCCGATACGTCGTGGTCACCATGTGCATCGGCGGCGGCATGGGCGCCGCTGGGCTATTCGAAATCTGAATCAGCAAGGCGCCCTGGAAGGACGAACGCAAGGAGTTTCGCCTTTCGCGCAAGGAGTCCGGCTACTTGCCGTCGAGTTGCTTGTCGGCGAGGAATTTCGAGACTTCGTCGGCGATCTGGGTGTTGTTGAGGTCGGAAAACGGGAAGTGGGTGTTGCCGGTGATGCCGATCTCGGGTAGGTGGACGACGGTGGCGTCGCCGCCGTGGCGGTTGACTGCATCGGCCCACAGCCGTGCCATCTGAAGCCGGGCCCGCCAGCTGTCCTGATTCGGCTGATTGGTGGGCTCGCTGGGGATGTTGTCGCCGTAGTAGATGACGATCGGAATCTTCGTCAGCGCGGTGAACTGTTCCATCGGAACGATTTCCGGGCTGAGGGTGTCGAAACCGTTCGGGATCGGTTGTGGTGCTTCCCCTTCGGGGAAGACGAATCCGCTGCCCGGCTCGAACGCGACGATACCCTTTACGTCGGGATTCTTCATGGCGGTCTGCCAGCCGGGCCCTCCACCCTGGGAGTGGGTGAAGAGGATCCCCTCGCCGATCCGGTCGAACAGGGCTGACAGGCTGTCGGAGATGACCCCGGCGTCGAAGGGACCGGTGTTGGGCGTCATCGAACGGTAGAACTGGTCCAAGGCTGCGGGGTCGCTCGAGAACTGCACCCCGGGGAACATGTCCGGCCAGGTCCCGAGGCGGAACTGGTTGAACCACAGTTGCTCGTCCGGGGTCGGGGTGACGGTGGTGCCGACCATGCTGCGGCCCGCGTCACCGCGCCGCGGCTGGTCGACGAGATAAGTGGAGAACTGTTTGCGCAGGAACAGGTTTTGGAAACCTTCCCGGCCGTCGGCGGTGGTCTCCCAGGTCTTGGCGGACTGACCGGCACCGTGCAGCATCACGATCGGCAGGTTCCGGGCGTCTCGGGGAACCTGGTAGTAGGCGTAGGCGTGGTCGCCGTGATAGGTCTGTCCCTGCGGATCGGCGGGACGACGAGGATCGAACTGGCCGGGCGCGGTTGCCATGGTGCCGCCGACGGTGAAGCTGCCCTGCTCGGCGATGGTGAGTCCGGTCGCAGGTGAGTCACTTCCACTCTCGCCGGAGCTGCAGGCGGTGAGCGCAGCGGCGACGGCCACCGCCAGGGCGGCCATCCGTGTCCGCGTGCCGATCGTTGTGGTGTGCATATCGTCTGTTCTCCCGACTAGAGCGTGTTCGAAGTATTGGCGTTGGATGGCCGACGCCGTCCCTGTGTTGCGTGCCGGCGAGATTTCCGATGCCCCGGGGCCCGCGGTCAACCGGGGGGCCGCTGGGCGAGATCGGATCTCGCGGAGGGCATCCCGAATCCCTGTCTTGCACCCCGGGGAGGTGTGTCACACCACGCATCCCGCATGACGATAGAGAAACTGTCGATGCGTTCGGTGTGAAAAGATGTGAGCTTCCTATGAAGTGCCCGAGAACCAGTCCACCCGGTGGGGCACGGGTGGACTGGATCGCCGTCAGCCGAGTTGGCCGGCGGGGCGGAGCAGGATCTCGTTGATGGCCAGGTGACGGGGGCGGGCGAGGGTGAAGGCGATGACCTCAGCGATCTCCTCGGGCTTGACCGTGGCTGCGTCGTAGCCCTGCTGCACGGCCTGCCTGGTGGCCTCGTGGGTGATGTGAGTGGGCAGCTCGGTGTCGACGACACCAGGTTCGATCAGCGTGACCCGGACGTCCGGCAGCAGCTCCTGGCGGAGGGATTCGGACCATCCGTTGACGCCCCACTTCGTGGCGGCGTAGACCCCGTTGGTTGCCCTCGCCGTGCGTCCGGCGACGGAGGAGATGTTGACGAGGTCGCCGCCGCCATCTTTGAGCTGGTCGAGGAAGACCTCGGTGGCGGTGATCGCGCCGAGCAGGTTGACCTCGACCATGTTGCGGTAGTCGGCGCGCTGTTCGGAGGAGAACGGCCCCAGGAGCATGGTTCCGGCGTTGTTGACCAGCACGTCGGCCCCGCCGAGCTCGTCCTGCACCCGCTGGGCTGCGGCCACGAGTGCGTCGCGGTCGGTCACGTCGGCCTGGATGGCGATCGCACCGTCACCGAGCTCGGCGACGAGGGCTTCGATGCGGTCGAGGCGGCGCGCGAGGAGCGCGACGCTGTACCCGTCGGCATGGAGGGCGCGAGCGGTGGCCGCGCCGATCCCGGACGATGCGCCGGTGACAACCGCAACACGGGGAAGGTTTTGGGAGTCAGTCATGTGATTGGTTTCCTCCTGATTGGTCGGGGGTCTCGCAGTGGCAGCGCCCGACATACAGTGGGATGCTCGCCCTGCTGCCTTTCCAGCACACCATGGTGACGCCGAATGCGGGAGTAACCGGCTATCCGTGTACTGGTATTACTCTTTACCGCCGTCGATCGGGCGTGACGTGCACGAGCGGACCCCTTGTCCGTGCCGCTGTCTCACACGAGGTTGTTGGCGCTGAGCCACTCGTCGAGGTCCGGGGCCGCTTCTGCGACGGTCTCGCCCTGAATGGCCAGCCCGTCACGGACCTCGCTGTCGGGAAGGGCATCGCGGTAGTCGTCGTCGATGCCGCTCATGCCGCTGACGGCGTAGGTGACGAACGGCAGGATCGTCTTCCCGGCGAGGTCGAGGCCTTCGACGAAGGTGGACATGATCATCGGGGTGCGCATGTTCCACACGGGGCTCCCCAAGAGCACGATGTCGTAGCCGCTGACATCGGGAAGCGGGTTCGCGATTGAGGGTCGGGCGTCGTCTCGTTGCTCTCGGCGGTTGCGCTCGACCGTCGGGTCGTACGCATCGGGATAGGGGTCGGCGGCCTCGATTTCGTAGGTGACACAGTCGATCCGGTCGGAGATCATCCCAGCGAGGACTTCGGTGTTGCCGACCTCCAGGTTCCGGCGGCCCCGGTAGTAGTAGTTCTCGCCGGCGCGGGAGAAGTAGACGAGTAGCACCCGCGTGCCGGGGACGGTGGTTGTCTCGGGATCGGGTGTCCTCGGGGTTCGCTCTCCGGTGGCCGGGCCCTCCTGCGGGCGCTGCTCGGTGGTGCAGCCGGTGAGGACCGCGGCAATGGCCGTGATCCCGGTGAGCCCGGCGGTCAGGAGTGTTCTGCGGCTGAGGGATTCGTTCATGATGTCGTCAGGTGCGGGTCGGCGGCGGTGCTCACGATGCTGCATCGGTGCTGCGGCTGAGTTGCTCGAACCGATCGACGTCGCGGGCGGCGTCGTCGGCGGCCGCGCGAAAACCGCCGAGTGCATCGCTACCGAGAACGAGCAACTTTGGTGGCTCGGCGTCCTCGGCGACCTGCAGGATCGCGGCCGCCGCCTTCTCCGGTGCGCCACGCTGCGGACTGAGCGCCGAGTCACCTGTCCGCCCGAGGACCCGGTCGTACGCCTCGATCCGGATGCTGGACCGGTCGGCGGAGCGTCCGCGAAAGTCGGTGCGCAGCGATCCGGGTTCGACGACCATCACGCGCAGCCCCAACGGCTCGACCTCCTTGCGGAGTGAACCGGACAGTCCCTCGAGGGCCGCTTTCGCGGCGGAATAGTAGCCACCGCCCGGAATGGTGATGCGCGCGCCCACAGATGAAATGTTGATGATCAGGCCGTTCCCGCGGCTGCGCATACCGGGCAGGGCCGCCTTGATCAGCGCAACGGGACCGAAGAAGTTCGTCGCGAACAGGCGAGCCACAGCCTCGGCCTCGCCTTCCTCGACGGCGGCGGTGTACCCGTAACCGGCGTTGTTCACCAGCACGTCGATACCGGTCCAGTTCTCCTCGACCCGCGCTACGGCGGCATCGATGGACGACGGGTCCGTGACGTCCAGAGACGTGATCAACGCGGTTTCCGGATAAGCCGCCCGGAGGTCGTCGAGGGCGTCCGTGTTCCTCGCGGTGGCGACGACCCGATGCCCGGCAGCGAGAACACGCTCGGCGAGCGCGCGGCCGAGTCCGCTCGATGCCCCGGTGATCAACCACGTCCTCATTCGTCGACCTTCTCGATGGCGAAGTCGGTGGTGGCACTGACGTGCGCCCACCCGTCGATTTCGTCGATGCGCCCCTGGAGCTCCTCGCGGACGATCCGAATGGCGTCGGTCCCGAGCAGCAGGCGGAACGGGGCGTCCTTGCCCTCGACCGCGGCGATGATGACCTGCGCCGCGCGATCGGGGTCACCCTGCTGGGTACCGTGGGTGTGGTCGTTCTCCTTGCGGCGCTTCCCGGCGGTGTCGGCGTAGTCGTCGATCACGGTGCTGGACTGGTTCAGGGAGCGACCGGAGAAGTCGGTCCGGAACGCGCCGGGCTCGAGCACCATCACCCGGATCCCGAGCGGTGCTACCTCACGGTTCAACGCGTCGGACACGCCCTCCAACGCTGCCTTCGTCGCGGTGTAGTAACCGGAGGCGGGGTTCGATCGGGGCGCGCCGATCGAGGATACGTTCACGATGGTGCCCGACCGGCGGGAACGCATCTGGGGTAACACCTGCTTGATCAGATCGACGGGGCCGAAGAAGTTCGTGGCGAACAGCTCGTCCACCTCGTCCGCAGCTGCTTCCTCGACCGCGGCCCGGTACCCGTGTCCGGCGTTGTTCACCAGCACATCGATGGCCCCGAACCGGTCGGTCCCCGCGCTGACCGCGGCGACTACCTGGTCGTGGTCGGTGACGTCCAGCGGCACCGCCAGCGCACTGTTCGGGTGCGCGGCGACGAGGTCCTGTACGTGGTCGGCGTTGCGGGCGGTGAGCACCGCGTTGTCGCCGTGCTCGAGGACGGCCCGTGCCAGTGCGGCTCCCAGGCCGCTCGAAGCTCCTGTGATGAACCAGGTGGTCATGTTCGTCTCCTTCGTCGTGCGTAGTGCGTCCGGCGCTCGCGCCGGGCCGCCGGGCAAGGAGGCTGTCCGGGGCGCGGAAGCAGAGGCCGTATGCCCATTTCATCGCACCGTGCGCGACTGTGGGAGTCACGTCTTATCCGTGTATTGGCAGTTCCTCCCACAGCACCGTCGCCGGCGTTAGCGTTGAAATATGGATCACCGAGCAGAAGTGGCCGAGTTCCTGCGGACCCGCAGGGACCGGATCACCCCGGACCAGGCGGGCATTATCGGCGGGGGACGCCGCCGTGTGCCCGGGCTGCGCCGCGAAGAGGTCGCCATGCTCGCCGGGGTCAGTGTCGAGTACTACGCGCGGATGGAACGCGGCGATCTCACGGGCGTCTCCCCCGAAATACTCGACAGCATCGCCAGAGCTCTTCAGTTCGACGATGCCGAGTGCGACCACCTGGCGGATCTCGCCCGAGCCGCCGGACCACCGCCGCAGCGGCGACGCAAACGACCCGCCGAGCAGACCGTGACGCCCACGTTGCAGCGGTTCCTGGACGCGGTGACCGGCGCACCGATGTGGGTGCGGGACCGGCGTATGGACTTCATCGCCGCCAATCCACTGGGGCGGGCGCTCTACGCGCCCATTCTGGAGGATCCGGCGAACCGAGGCAATACGGCCCGGTTCACGTTCCTCAATCCCGCCGCGCAGATCTTCTTCCCGGACTGGGAACAGAACGCCGACAACGTCGTCGCGACCCTGCGCACCTACGCCGGTCAAAATCCGCTCGACAAGCCGCTCACCGATCTGATCGGGGAGCTCGTCACCCGTAGCGACACCTTCCGGCACCGGTGGGCCGCCCACAACGTCCGGCATCATCGCGGTGGGATCAAACGCATCCACCACCCCGCCGTCGGCGACCTCGAATTCTCCTACGAAGCAATGGATCTGCCGGCGAACCCGGAATGGTTCATGTTCGCCTATACCGCGGAGCCCGGTAGCCCCACGGAGGAACGACTGAAGCTCCTCGGCAGCCTTGCCGCCACCGGCCGGACAACCAGCGACGCCCGCGCGCCTCGCTCCTTCTGATCGGCCCGCCCCATCCCTGGCTGGAGAGTCACACCGCCGAGTCCTGCAGTCCGATGCGAAGGGTGTACTCCCAGTTACTCCCTCATCTGACGCCGAGTGTCTAACGTCGAGGAACATGAGTATGAACGTGACTTTGAACAATGGCGTCGAGATGCCCGCGTTGGGCTTCGGCGTCTTCCAGACCCCGCCCGAGACCACTGCCGCTTCCGTCGCCGAGGCCCTCCGGGTGGGCTACCGGCTGATCGACACGGCCGCCTCCTATTTCAACGAGCGCGAAGTCGGCGAGGGCATCCGCCGGTCCGGGCTCGACCGTTCCGAAGTGTTCGTGGAGACGAAGATCTGGATCAGCGACTACGGCTACGACCAAACCCTGCACGCCTTCGACAAGAGCGCGGGCAAGCTGGGCGTCGACCAGATCGACCTGCTCCTGCTGCATCAGCCCGTGCCCACGCAGTTCGACAAGACCGTCGAGGCGTACAAGGCGCTGGAGACGCTGTTGGGCGACGGCAAGGTCCGCGCGATCGGCGTCAGCAACTTCATGCCCGACATCCTCGCGAAACTGCTGGAGCAGACCGATGTCGTGCCCGCGGTGAATCAGGTCGAGGTGCATCCGTACTTCACCCAGGCGGACGTGGAGGCCGCGGACACGGAGCGCGGGGTGCTGACTCAGGCGTGGTCGCCGATGGGCGGCATCACCAGCTACCGTGGCGACGGCGCTCGGTCGACCTTCGACGATCCGGTGATCGGCGAGATTGCCGCCGCCCACGGCAAGACTCCCGCCCAGGTCATGCTGCGCTGGCACCTGCAGGAGGGCCGCTCGGCGATCCCGAAGTCCGTCAACCCCGAGCGCATCGCCTCCAACTTCGACGTGTTCGACTTCGAGCTCACCACCGACCAGCTCGGCGCGATCGACGCACTCGACACCGGTGTCCGCGGCGGACCCGATCCCGTGACCGTCACCCCCGAGCTGTTCGCCCGCGACATCCCGGAAGCCTGAACCGCAACTCGCGGTGACCCGCTGAGCGCCATGTTCGAACGGATGGCCAACCGGTGAACCTCGAGGCCACATTCCGGTTCCGGGCGCCGCCGTACACACCGATCGCGTTGTAGGTCCCGTCCTCGTACCCGGTCGCCGACCCTGTGCTGCTTGCCGGCGGCCGGGGCGACACAGTGGCAGGAACAGATTCCGAAGGAGATGGCCCGCCGCTGAGGTCGGAACAATCCTGCCAGCGGCACGAGAGCAACGGCGGAGGCAACGGTCGCCAGCGCGGCGCGTGTCACGGTGTCGGTTCTCATCCTTCAAACGTAGAAGGTGCCAGGCTCTTTCGGGAGGAACGGGCGGTACACCCCTGGCACATAGGAAACACTCATATTTTCACAGGGGACACATCGAATTGGGCACTATCCTCACGTGCCATGCGGTTTGCAGCGCCAACCAAAACCGGCTCCAGACTCCCAACCGGACGGATCGACCTGTGACAAGACCAACTGCCCTACGGCCCACCCTCGTGGAACCGACAACTCGGATCGCCGTGGGCGCGCTCTGCGCGATTGCAGCCTCCTCTGCAGTATTTCTCCTGCTCGACCTGTATGCAGTAGTAGCGATGCGAAGCAGACTCGAATCAGCCATCAGCGCATACGGTGTCGGCAGCGGTCGTTGGATCTTTACCCTAGCCATTCTCTTCCTTGCTGCGGGCTCCGCTGCGCTACTCGTAGCAGTTGTGGACCAACAGCTCACGAGGTGGAGATCCGGCGCGACCGTCGCCCTGACACTGTGGGTTCTCGGGCTCCTCGCCATCGCAATCTTTCCCAAACAGGACTGGTCTCAACCCCCGAGTATCAGTGGCAGTATTCACCTCACCGCGAGCGGGATTGCATTCGTCAGTCTTCCCATCGCGGCTGTTCTCCTCGCCAAGCCATGGCTTCGGCATCGAACCCATGGTGTGCACGCCCGACGGACTCGGCTCTTCGCCTGGCTGGCGATCGCAAGTTTTTCTCCACTCCTCTACGCGTTCGTCGTCGCTGCGGTGACCGGCGTTGCCTGGTGGGAGGTCGTGACCTTCGGTCATTCCGAGCGCCTACTGGCAGTGAGTGAAGTGGCGACATTGGCCGTGATCGGCACCTGGGTCCTGACGAGGAAGTGAAGTACAGAATTTACGTGGGTGCTGCGTCCAGATAGGTTGTGACAACAAGGATCAGGAAGATCATCGCGAAGATGATCGCCCCCTTCCGGGTGATCAGCGGCTCGAACTCGTGAGTTTCGTCGTCTGTGTCGTTGCGTGAGTCCATGCACCGATCACTGTCCGTTCGATAGGCAGCCCGAGTACTACCCGTCAGTCCACACCTTGTCCCGCACCCGAAGAGGTTTGCCACAGCACGCATGGCGCATGACGATAAAGAACCTGTCGGTGTGTTCTGTGTGAAAAGATGTGAGGTTTCTATGAAGTGCTCGTGCATCCTATGATCACAAGAGTCGATCAGGAATAATGGTCGCAGTGTCATCAACTCGTCCGGATATTCACGCTGCCGATTCGGGACGTCGCCGCGCCGTTCTGGCGCAACTGCCCCGGATGTACCGAGCAGACGGGTCGACGATTCGCGTGCTACTCGTCGACGACGAGCCGTCTCTGACCGACCTGGTGGGTCTCGCCCTCGGGTACGAGGGTTGGGCCGTCGAGGTGGCGCACGACGGTTCGACCGCTCTGCAGAAATTTCGGGAGCAGCAATTCGACGTCGTGGTCCTGGACATCATGCTGCCCGACATCGACGGGCTGAGTGTGCTCCAGCACATACGCGGCTCGGGCGGGGGAGTGCCGGTCCTATTCCTCACTGCGCGGGATTCGGTCGACGACCGGGTGATCGGACTGACCGCCGGCGGCGACGATTACATGACCAAGCCCTTCAGCCTGGAAGAACTCGTTGCACGACTGAGGGGCCTGCTACGGCGGGCGGCCGATTCGATCTCGGAGAACGATGCGGTACTGACCGTGGGCGATCTTTCGCTGGACGAGGGCAGCTACGAGGTGAAACGGGGCGGCGACAGCATTGCGCTCACCGCCACCGAGTTCGAACTGCTCCGCTACTTCATGCACAATCCCAGGCTTGCGCTCAGCCGGGCGCAGATTCTCGACCGCGTGTGGAACTACGACTTCGCCGGTAAGGCGAGCATTGTCGACCTGTACGTGTCGTATCTGCGGCGAAAGATCGACGCGGGTCGGGAGCCGATGATTCACACCGTTCGCGGCGTCGGATACATTCTCAGGCCAGCAGAATGACATTGTCGGGCCGCTTCCTCGCTCGGGGACCGTGGAGTCTGCAACGGAAATTGGTTGCAGCACTGACCACAGTGATCGCAGTTGTCCTGCTCGTAGTCGGAGTGGTCGGTGTAGTGACGCTGCGCGCGTCGGTCACCACTGTCGTCGACAAGCAATTGACCGGATCGATGTCCGTATTCAGTCACTCGGTCGACAAGTATCGTGACGGAAGCCCGGTCGCCGCTCCCGGCGTCGACCCGAACTACGTGAAGCCGTTGACCGAATTCGGCGGGCAGGCTCCGGGCACCGTGATCGTGCTCCTGGACGACGGAGTGGTCACCGACTCCGCGGTGTTCTCGGACTCCGAGCCGGTCCCGCTGAGTTCCGAGGCAATTACGCAGATCGAGAACAGGGAGTGGGCAGACAATCGCCGTCAGGATTTCGACGTGGCGGGCCTCGGCGATATGCGGATGGAAAGCCTTGCACACGATGAAAATTTGACTCTCGTCGCCGGAATATCGTTGAAAGCGGCAAACGAGGCTGTGGTCCACGAAACCGTGGTGTTGTCGATTCTGGCGATTGCGGCACTCGTCGCGACGGTGATCTGCACGGTCCTCGTCATCCGGGTCGCCTTCCGACAGTTGAGTCGCGTGGTCGCCACGGCGAAGAAGGTCACCGATCTTCCGCTCGGCACCGGTGAGGCGGCCCTCACGGTGCGGGTCGCGGACCCCGACACGGATCCACGGACCGAAGTCGGCAAGGTCGGGGAAGCGCTGAACCACCTGCTCAGTCACGTCGACGACGCTCTCGCGGTCCGCGTGGCGGCGGATCGGAGGATGAAGCAGTTCGTCACGGATGCGAGCCACGAATTGCGGACTCCGCTGGCCGCCATCCAGGGCTACGCCGAGTTGACTCGACAGGACAGCGACCAGCTGCCCGAGATGACCGAGTACGCACTTGCTCGGATCGAATCGGAAGCCAAGCGAATGGGCGCGCTTGTCGCCGATCTCTTGTTACTCGCCCGTCTGGACGAGGGCCAAGACTTGCACACGACGTGTGTCGATCTCGCCGACCTGCTGGTCAATGCGGTGAACGATGCCCGGGTCTCGGCGCCCCTGCATCGCTGGTCGGTGGTCGTGCCCGAGTCCGCGGTCATGGTGAATGGTGACAACGAGCGCCTGCATCAGCTCGTCGCGAACCTTCTGTCGAATGCGCGGGTACACACCCCGCCGGGTACCGCAGTGGTCGCAACATTGACAACCACGACCGACGACCGGGACGTGGTGACGGCCCAATTGACGATCACCGACGACGGCCCTGGAATCCCGCCGGATCTGCTGAAGACCCTGTTTCAGCGTTTCGTTCGGGGCGACAAGGCCCGGTCCCGCGAGACCGACAGCACCGGCCTCGGACTGGCAATCGTCTCGTCGATCGTCGACGCGCATCACGGGCAGGCGAGTGTCGAGTCGACTCCGGCCGGGACGACCTTCCGCGTTCGGATTCCTGCGATCGAACCCTCCGGCACTGCCACCGTCACCCATCAGCGACTCCGGACATCCGCGGTCACGCGCAATTAGCGTACGAGCGGTGAAATCACGAACTCACTGGAGGGGCATATAGGTTCTGTCTGTCAATTGCGGAGGTGGTGGGTATTGGCGTGAGGAGTATGCCGCGAGGTCAGTGTGGTGTTCCTGTAGTGGCGGTCTGCTCCACTTCACGCGGCGTGTCGATCATTCGAGCGCACTGAAGAATTCGGCGATTTCGACCAGGACGAAACGCTGTTGGCTGGCTTGAACGACAGCGTATAACCGGGGAGCTTGTGTGCGGCGACGGCGACGCGTTCGGTGAGCAGCCGGACTATCTCGAGAAACTCGAACACCGAGCACGGCCAGCCATGTGACAGCAGAAGCCAGTCGAAGTCGTTCTGCCAATAATCGGTGAGCGATCTCAGATACGCGAGGCACGTCCCCGTGGTCCATGGCGCAAGCGGCGGCTCGTCGGGAAGACGCGTGCGCGCGAGCCGCTCGTGTAGATCCGCGAGCGCGGCGTCGAGACACGCAGGGTGAATGGTTTGGGCGTGTTCATCGCTGAATCCTAGCGGGAACATCCTGTGAGGCAGTGGTGGATGAGGACGCGTGCAGGAACGAAAGAGACTGCCCTGCAACGTGACATTACGTTGCGACGGTTGGGTTAACTTGGGCCGGTCTGCCTCTGTCCGGGGTTGCTGTGCGTGGAGGGCTCGGAGTCCGCGGGTGTGTGGGTGGTCGCGACCCAGCTGCGTAGCAGGTCGAGGGCGTCAGCCGACGGAGTTCCCGGATCGGCGAGGTAGGTGGCGATTCGGACATCGGGGGTCGAGCCGACGGTCAGGGTCTCGAATGCAACAGTGAGCTCGCCGACCACGGGGTGGCGGATAGATTTGGTTCCGCTGGCGTGGACCGCGACCGTGTGCCCCGCCCACCAGGTGCGGAATTCGGGGCTGTGGGTGGCGAGCTCGCCGACGAGGGCCATGAGGGCACGGTCGCCGGGATCGCGGCCGGCGAGGAGGCGCAAGCCAGACACGCTCTGCCGGGCGCTGCGTTCCCAGTTGACGTAGAACTCCCGGGAGCGGTCGTCGAGGAAGAGATAGCGCGTGTGGTTGAGCGGTTCGCCGTTCTCGGGAAATAGATGTGGGAACAGCGCTCGTCCGAGGATGTTGGCTCCGACCAAGTCGCCGAGCCGTCCGAGCGCTACGGCCGGGACATCGCCCATCGCGTCGAGGAGTTGCGTTGCTCGCTGCGGCAGAGACGACTGGGGCTTGACACGTGAGGTCCGCGCGCCTTCGGATGCTCGTGCGAGGTCGAACAGATGTTGGGTCTCCACCTCGTCCATGTGCAATGTGCGGGCCAGCGATTGCAGCACGCTCTCAGATACTCCACGGAGGTTCCCCCGTTCCATCCTGGTGTAATACGTTGTGCTCACTCCGGCGAGCTGCGCGACCTCCTCGCGGCGGAGTCCGGGTACGCGGCGTTCGCCGCCGAAGATCGTCACACCTGCCTCCTCGGGAGTGAGGCGTGCCCGCATCCCGGTGAGGAATTGCTGTACTTCGCGGCGGAGATCCATGCAATCGACCGTAGCCCTCGTGGTGGGCTGCGTGGGAGTGCATGGAAGTGCCTGTCAGCGTCGACCGAGCTGGCTTCTGGGGGATAACGACAGTGACTCTTACACTGCTCGACGAGTGCCTACTGTCGAGGCATGTCCCAGAAGACGCTCACCTCGAACACCGGTGTCGAGATGCCGGCAATCGGACTCGGTGTCTTCCGGGCCCCGCCGGACTCCACGCCCGTTGCTGTCGAGGAAGCTGTCTCGCTTGGCTGCCGCCACATCGACATGCCCGCCGCGTACCTCGACGAACGAGCGGTCAGCGAACGCATTTAGCGCGCTGGCACAAGAGAATTCGGCCGTGCAGGTGATGCTGTGCCGGCACCTCCGGCGGGGCCACTCCACTATCCCGAAGTCGAAGACATACCCGAGGCGTGAGCCCACGCCGTCACCGCCCGCGGTGACGACAAAGTTCAACAACTGATCAGGAGAGCGCAGTGCACAGCAACCCGACCGATCGCGGTCGCCGCAGATTCTTGATGGGGGCTGCGGGGTTGGCCGCAGCCCCGCTGGTCGCCGGCATGGCGGCTGGCTGCGCGTCGACCGAGCAAACCACGCAGGCCGGTGCCGTCGGCACGAGCGGCGCCGGCGACGGTCCGGGGCTCGTGGCCGCGGCCACAACGGTCACCGGGCGCCGCACACTCGGGGCCTTGGAAGTCTCGAGCATCGGGCTCGGGTGCCAAACCATGCCCGGCAAGCTCTACGGTCCCGTGAGTAGTCGTGCGGACATGGTCACCCTCACTCGAGCAGCCGTCGACCAAGGAGTGACCTTCTTCGACACGGCCGAAGCGTATGGGCCCCTCGAGTCCGAGCGAATCATCGGGGAAGCTCTCGAGCCCGTCCGCGATCAGGTAGTGATCGCAACGAAGTTCGGGTTCGACTTCGACCCACAATCCGGTGAGAGACGCGGCGGCCCGAACAGCCGCCCGGACCACGTCCGGCAAGTGGTCGACGAGATGTTGCAGCGCCTGCGAACCGACCGAATCGACCTGCTCTACCAGCATCGAGTGGATCCCACGGTCCCGATCGAAGACGTGGCAGGCGCCGTGAAAGATCTGATAGGCGAGGGCAAAGTCCTGCACTTCGGCCTGTCCGAACCAGGACCCGAGACTATCCGCCGCGCACACGCGGTCCAACCGCTCACCGCGATCCAAAACGAGTACTCGATGCTCTGGCGCGGACCCGAGAACGTAATCCTGCCGCTGTGCGAAGAACTCGGGATCGGATTCGTGTGCTGGGCACCTCTGGGAATGGGCGTCACGACCGGGACGATCAATCCCTACACCCGGTTCACCGAGGGAGACTTCCGCGCCGCGGTGCCCCGGAACGCGCCCGACTCCTTGGCAGCGAACATGCCCCTGGTCCAACTGATCCAGGAGTGGGCCGTGCGCAAGGGCGCCACCGCCGCGCAGATCTCCCTGGCTTGGCTGTTGGCGCAGCGTCCGTGGATCGTCCCGATTCCGAGCGCCACGAGAACCGCCCACCTTCTGGAGAATCTCGGAGCGGAGGAAGTCACCTTCAGCGATGACGAGCTTCAGGAGCTGAACACTGCTTTGGCAGGAATCACGATCCACGGCGACCGGCTACCACCGGCAATACTCGCCCAGGCCGGTGTCGAAGCGCCCACTCGATAGCGATACACCGGCGCACCAGTTTGCAAGTCAGATGGCTGGGCCCTCGTTTCGGTGTCCGACGGACGCGCCGTGATCGGGGGCCGCATTATGACCCAACCCAGCGTCACATTCGAGTGGCGGCGATACTCTTGAATTAATCATCGATACGCCAGTCAGTTACTGGTCATGCCGTCGGGGCCAGTGCGTGGAATTACGAGTCGACGGGGTGAGTAGTCCGTCCGATGGGTGAAGGTGATCCGCTCGACACGCAGCGGAACCCGCCGTCCCCGGCCGCGGAGTTGGCAGGCACCGGCTTCGACGACGCCCAGGAGATCGGGCGCGGCGGTTTCGGCGTCGTCTACCGCTGCACGCAGGCGGACCTGGATCGCACGGTGGCGGTGAAGGTGCTCACCGTCGATCTCGACGAGGAGAACAAGGCCCGGTTCTTCCGGGAGCAGCGGGCCATGGGCCGGATGACCGGGCACCCGAACATCGTGAACATCCTGCAGGTCGGAGCGACCGCGAGCGGTCTTCCCTACATCGTGATGCCGTATCACCCGCAGGATTCCCTCGACGCGCTGATCCGCCGCCGCGGGCCGTTGCCGCTGGCGGAGGCGCTGCGGCTGGGGGTGAAAATGGCGGGTGCGGTGGAGACGGCGCACCGGCTCGGGATCCTGCATCGGGATGTCAAACCCGCGAACATTTTGCTCTCCGATTACGGGGAGCCGGAGTTGACGGATTTCGGCATCGCGCACATCACCGGCGGTTTCGAGACCGCGACCGGTGTCGTCACCGGGTCGCCGGCGTACACCGCGCCGGAGGTCCTCGCGGGTGATCCGCCGAGTCCGGCCGCGGACGTGTACGGGCTCGGGGCGACGTTGTTCAGTGCGCTGACCGGTCATGCCGCGTTCGAGCGTCGCAGTGGGGAGCAGGTGGTCGCGCAGTTTCTGCGGATCACCACGCAGGAGGTGCCGGATCTGCGGGAGCACGGAATCCCCGAGGACGTGTCCGAGGTGATCGCCCGGGCGATGTCCCGCGAGCCCGGTCGGCGACCGGCGACCGTTGCCGCCTTCGGGGAGGAAGTGCGGCGGCTCCAGCTCGATCATGGCTTTCCGGTCGACGAGATGGCCCTTCGCGCTGAACCGGACACACAGGGCGACAACCGGCGCCCGCGCTCAGAAGGACGACCGCGGCGTGCAGGTGCCGCCACTCCCATCACGACAGGGACTCTTCCCCTGGAATTGACCAGTTTCGTGGGGCGCCGGCACGAGCTCACCGAGGCGAAGAACCTGCTGGCCGGATCGCGGCTGGTGACGCTGACCGGGATCGGCGGGGTGGGCAAGACCCGGCTGGCGATGCGCGTCGCGTCCGCTATGCAACGTGAGTACGACGACGGTGTGCGCCTCGTTGAGTTGGGTGAGCTCCGGGAGGAGTTGTTGGTCGACTCGGTAGCCACCGCGGTGGGGGTGCGGGACCAGTCGGCGCGGCCGGTGGGGGAAGTCCTGGTCGAGTTCCTCGCCCCGCGGGAGGTGCTGTTGGTCCTCGACAATTGCGAACATGTGGTGGACGCGGTCGCGGAACTCGCGGGCCTGCTGTTGCAGGCCTGTCCGCGGCTACGGATTCTGGCCACCAGCCGTGAACCGCTCGGGATCGGTGGGGAGGCGGTGTTGCGGGTGCCGCCTCTGGGGGTCCCGGACCCGGAGCGGACTTCGTCGGTGCGGGGATTGCCCAAATACGATGCGGTGACGTTGTTCGCCGAACGCGGTGCTGCGGCCGTTCCGGGTTTCGCGCTGACCGAGGAGAACGCGGCGGCGGTGGCCGGGATCTGTCACCGGCTCGATGGGTTGCCGTTGCCGATCGAGTTGGCGGCGGCCCGGTTGCGGGCGATGACGCCAGAGCAGATCCTGCGGCGGCTGACCGACCGCTATGCGCTACTGACCCGCGGCAGCCGGGGTGCGCCGACGCGTCAGCAGACTTTGCGGTTGTCCGTCGACTGGAGTTTCGAGTTGTGCACCGCAGGTGAGCAACTGGTGTGGTGTCGGCTGGCGGTCTTCGCGGGGAGCTTCGAGCTCGATGCGGCGGAACAAGTGTGCGGTGCGGGCCTGGATCCGGACGAGTTACTCGACACAGTGACATCCTTGGTGGAGAAGTCGATCCTGATCCGGGAAGAGCATGGGTCGGTGGTGCGCTTCCGGATGCTCGAGACCCTCCGCGAATACGGCGACGAGAAACTCGAGCAAACCTGTGAGGCTGTGCCTTTGCGTCGCCACCACCGAGAGTGGTACGAGCGGTTGGCGCTCGAAGTCGAGGCCGAGTGGATCAGCGCCGATCAGCTCGGCTGGATCGCCCGGCTGAAGCGGGAGCAGCCGAATCTTCGTGAGGCCCTCGAATTCAGCGTCGACGACGATCCTGTCGCCGGCCTGCGGACCGCTGCCGCACTCCACGTGTTCTGGGCTTCTCAGGGTCTCTACAGCGAGGGGAGGCGCTGGCTTGATCGCCTGCTCTCCCGTGAGAGCGGACCACCCACCCCTGAACGGGCAAATGCACTGTACTGCGCCACCGTTATGGCAAATGCGCAGGGCGACATTCACGCCGGGACAGCACTTGTCGAGGAGGGGCACACGCTCGCAGCACGGAACAGTGACCCCATGATCCGCGCGTTCGTCTCGTTTGCCGACGGCATGCTGGCCCTCTACCGAGGTGACCTCGTACGCGCCCGCTCTCAACTCGAAGCCACACTCGCCGAATTCAGCAAACGCGGAGATCGAACACTCGAAGTGGCCGTCCTGTATCCGTTGGGGACGGCCTATGGGCTGAGTGGCATGACGGAGCGGTCGATCGAGAGCCAGGAGCGTGTCCTCGCGATCACGGAAAAGTACGGCGAAAAGATGTATCGGTCGCATTCGCTGTGGGCCTTGGGCATTGCCGTGTGGCGGGATGGGGACGTAGATCGCGCGGTCCGGGTCCTCGAGCAGTCGCTGGAGCTGACCCGGCACGTGCATGGCCCCCGCATCGCCGCCTCATGTCTCGAAGCACTGGCGTGGATCGAGGGCGATCAGCGCAACCTCATCAGGGCTGCAACGCTGATGGGAGCCTCAGAGGCTCTGGCGCGGTCCGTGGGCGGTACTGTGATCATTCATTCCGATCTGCTCGTCTACCATCAGAACTGCGAGCAGGATGCCCGGCAAGAACTCGGAGTCGCAGCCTTCGAGAAGGCCCACCGCAAGGGTGAACAGCTCGGCTTCGACGCGGCCATCGCCTTCGCTCTCCACGAGCAACCTCCCGCTGCCTCCACTCCCGACACCGACGCGTCGACGCGATTGACCAAGAGGGAACGTCAGGTCGCCGGCCTGATCGCCGAAGGCCTGACCAATCAGGCCATCGCCGGCCGCCTGGTGATCTCACCCCGCACCGTGCAGGGGCACGTGGAGCACATCCTGGCGAAACTGGGCTTCACCTCCCGCACCCAGGTCGCGGCCTGGGTCGCGGATCGGGCACACGACTAGGTATCGCGCTTCGCCTGATAGTGGACGCC
>NZ_JBHUSF010000098.1:0-26858 GCF_042673295.1 Rhodococcus sp. NPDC057014 | reverse complement strand
GCGCTGTGCTGCGCGTCGTCCCGGCCGCGGGAGGCCTAGAGGCGGGTCGAGTGCAGGAACCTCCTCGCCAGGTTCTCCTCGGTCGACGCGCCCGGCGTCCACTCGGTGATCCAGGGGCCGGTACCTTCGCTGGGGTCGACCACTCCCCGCTCCAGCCAGGCGTACCGTCCTTCGAGGATCGAGTGCGCGACCTGCTTGTCGGCGTCGTCGGTGTTGTGCCACAGACCGTCGAACAACTTCTCGACCCGCAGCGCCGCCTGTCGGCAGAACACGTCGGCGAGTTCGTAGGCCGCGGCGCCCTCGGCTTCGTTCTCCTCCCGCTGCATCTCCGCCTTGACGCAGGTGGCGGACATCGCGAACAGTTCGGCGCCGATGTCGACGACCCGGCCGAGGAAACCCTGCTGCTTCTCCAGTGCAGCCTGCCACCGGGCCATGCCGTAGAACGTGGAGCGGGCCAGCTTGCGGGAGTGCCGCTCGACGAAACGCAGATGCTTGGCCAGGACGCCGAATTCGCCGAACGACGTCGGCACCTGCCCCTTGCCCGCCACGAGTTGCGGCAGCCACTTCGCGTAGAAGCCGCTCGCCTTCGCCGCCGCCCGGGCCTTCGCACCGGTGTCGGCGTGCGGGTCGGCGAGATCGCCCGCCGCCGTGAGGTGGGCGTCCACCGCCTCGCGCGCGACCAGCAGTCGCATGATCTCGCTCGACCCCTCGAAGATCCGGTTGATGCGCAGATCGCGGTCCAGCTGTTCCACCGGCACCGCCCGTTCACCGCGGGCGGCCAGCGACGCCGCCGTCTCGTATCCGCGACCGCCGCGGACCTGGATCAGCTCGTCGGAGATGACGCAGGCCATCTCGGACGACCACAGCTTGGCGAGCGCCGCCTCGATCCGGATGTCGTTGCGACCCTCGTCGTTCATCTGCGCCGACAGGTCCACCACCGCCTCGAGCGCGTACGTGGTCGCAGCCATGAACGACAACTTGTTGGCGACGGCCGCATGCTCGGCGATGGCTTTGCCCCACTGGACGCGGACACCGGACCATTCGCGGGCGATCTTCAGCGACCACTTGCCTGCGCCCGCGCACATCGCCGGAATCGCAAGCCGGCCGGCGTTGAGGGTGGTGAGTGCGATCTTGAGTCCGTCACCCTCCCGGCCGATCAGGTTCTCCCGCGGAACGCGCACCTTGTACATGCGGGTGACGCCGTTCTCGATCCCGTGCAGTCCCATGAACGCGTTGCGTCGTTCCACGGTGATGCCCGGTGTGTCGGCCTCGACGACGAAGGCGGAGATGCCGCCGCGATGGCCTTCGCTCTTCGGCACCCGCGCCATGACGACGAGCAGTTCCGCGACGACGCCGTTGGTCGTCCACAGCTTCACGCCGTCCAGTTCGTAGGCGGCACCGCCCTCGATGGGGACCGCCGAGGACGCCAGCCGCGCCGGGTCGGACCCGACGTCGGGTTCGGTGAGGAGGAAGGCGGAGATGGCGCCGCGGGCACATCGCGGCAGGAACTCGCGCTTCTGCTCGGGGGTGCCTGCCAGCTTGAGCGGTTCGGGGACGCCGATCGACTGATGGGCCGACAGCAGGGCGCCGAGGCTCGGGTGCACCGACGCGACGAGCATCAGCGCCCGGTTGTATGCGACCTGGGAGAGTCCGAGGCCGCCGTACTCCTCCGAGATCTTCAGGCCGAAGCACCCGAGGTCGGCGAGGCCGCGGACGTAGTCGTCGGGAATGCGGGACTGCGATTCGATGACACTGCCGTCCATCTCCTCGCAATATGCGCGGAGGCGGACGAGGAATTCTTCGGCCTTGGCGGCGTCCTCGGCAGCCGGCCGTGGGAAGGGATGAACCAGATCCAGCCGGAACCGTCCGAGAAACAGTTCTTTCGCGAAGGAGGGTTTGTCCCAGCCGGATTCCCTCGCCTCCTCTGCGACTGCTCGTGCTTCTGCCTCGGTGACCTTCGGAGCTGAGGTGTCGACCATGACGCGCCTCCTACTGGCGGGTAGTCCTACTCGCCAGTATCCCCCAATCGGCGCACGCGGGACAGCGTTTCCGCTACTGTTCGGCCGGTGCGGACTCCCACGCGACTCCTGGGTGCCGGCGCGGTCCTGCTGTGCTTGCTGAGCCCCGCCGCCGCGGTGCGTGCCGCCCCTCTCCCCGACGACTTCCTGTGGGGTGTGGCGACGTCCGGGTTCCAGTCGGAGGGTTCCTCCCCGGACAGCAACTGGCGGCGGTATTCCGACTCCGGCCGCACCCACGACGCGATCGGCACTTCCGTCGACTTCCGGCACCGGTACGCCGAGGACATCACCAGCGCAGCGGACCTGGGTGTCGACGTCTTCCGGTTCGGCGTCGAGTGGGCGCGCCTGCAGCCCGCGCCGGGCGTGTGGGACGAGACGGAGCTGCGGTACTACGACGACGTCGTCCGCGAGATCACCGGCCGCGGCATGACCCCGATGATCACACTCGACCACTGGGTGTACCCCGGGTGGGTCGCCGACCGGGGCGGGTGGGCGAACCCGGAGATCGTCGACGACTGGCTCGCGAACGCGCAGAAGGTGATCGAGCGCTATGCCGGTGTGGGCGCGCTCTGGATCACGGTCAACGAGCCGACCGTGTACGTGCAGAAGGAACTGATGTTCGGCGGCATCGGCCCCGACCGGGCGCCACAGATGCTCGACCGGCTCGTCGAGGTCCACCGCCGCGCGTACGACCTGATCCACGAGAACGACCCGGGCGCCCGGGTGAGCAGCAATCTCGCCTACGTCCCGGCCGCCATGGACGCGCTGGACGCCACGTTCGTCGACCGCGTCCGCGACAAGCTCGACTTCCTCGGCGTCGACTACTACTACGGCCTGTCCTTCGACAACCTCACCGCGGTGAACGCGGTCACCGACGCCTTCTACGACATCAGTCCCCAGCCGGACGGCATCTACCACGCCCTGATGCGGTACACCCGCACGTTCCCGGGACTCCCGCTGTACGTCGTGGAGAACGGCATGCCCACCGATGACGGGACACCCCGACCGGACGGCTACACCCGGTCCGATCATCTCCGCGACCACCTCTACTGGATGGAGCGGGCGCGGGCCGACGGCGCACCGGTGATCGGATACAACTACTGGTCGATCACCGACAACTACGAGTGGGGCACGTTCCGTCCCCGGTTCGGCCTGTTCACCGTCGACGCTCTGACCGACCCCACCCTCACGCGGCGGCCGACCGATGCGGTGGCGACCTACCGGGACGTCGTCGCGAACGGCCTCCCACAAGGCTACGAACCCCGCCGTCGCGCCGGAATCTGTTCCCTCGTCGATCCGCCCCTCAGCTGCGCGAATCCCCCGTAACGGGAACACCGCGGGACGCGACGTACGATCAGCTCGTGTCGTGGCAGATGTGGTGTGCAGTGCTCGGGGCGTCCTGCGTGATCAGCCTGTCGCCGGGTGCGGGCGCGATCGCGTCGATGGCCACCGGAATGCGATTCGGGTTGCGGCGCGGCTACTGGAACATCGCCGGTCTCCAGCTGGGGTTGCTGTTGCAGATCGCGGTGGTCGCCGCGGGGCTCGGGGCACTGCTCGCGAACTCGACCCTCGCGTTCACCGTGATCAAGTGGTTCGGCGTCGCGTACCTGGTGTATCTCGGCGTCCGGCAGTGGCGGGCGAGCGCAACCGATGTGTCCGGCGTCGACGGCGAGGTCGCCGAGACCAGCGGGCCCGCGATGACACTGCGCGGTTTCCTCGTCAACGCCAGCAACCCGAAGGCCGTCGTCTTCATGCTGGCGGTGCTCCCGCAGTTCATCACCCCGTCGGCGCCGCTGCTCCCCCAGTACCTGATCATCGCCGCCACCATGGTCGCGGTCGACGTCGCCGTCATGACCGGCTATACCGGCCTGGCGTCGAAGGTCCTGCGGCTGATGCGCTCACCGCGCCAGCAGCGGGCCACCAACCGGACGTTCTCCGGGTTGTTCTTCGTCGCTGCCACGTTCCTGGCGACGATTCGCCGTGCCGTCTGACCCGTGAGTACTTGTTAACCGCCGGCGGTTAACAAGTACTCACGGGTGGGGTCACATGTCGAGGCCGAGATCCAGCACGGTGACCGAATGGGTGAGCGCACCGACCGCGAGGTAGTCGACTCCGGTCGCGGCGTACTCGGCCGCGACGTCCAGCGTGAGACCGCCCGACGATTCCAGCTTGGTGCCGGGGGCGTTTGCGTCGCGGCGCTGCACGGCGATCTGCGTCTGCCACAGCGGGAAGTTGTCGAGCAGCACCAGTTCCACGTTCTCGGCCAGCACCTCGTCGAGTTGCGCGAGGCTGTCGACCTCCACCTCGCATTCGATGTCCGGTGCCGCGGCGCGCACGGCCCGCAGCGCCGCCACCACCGAACCCGCGGCGGCGACGTGGTTGTCCTTGATCAACGCGGCGTCGCCGAGGCCCATGCGGTGGTTGACGCCGCCACCCACCCGGACGGCGTACTTCTGCAGGCCGCGCAGTCCCGGCAGCGTCTTGCGGCTGTCGCGGATCTTCGCCCCGGCGCCCTCGACCGCATCCACCCACGCGGATGTGGCGGTGGCGATGCCGGACAGGTGGCAGACGAGGTTGAGCATCGTCCGTTCCGCGGTGAGCAGTCCCTGCGTGGGCGCGGACACCGTCAGCACGGCCTGGCCGGGCACGATCCGGGTGCCGTCGGCGACCCTGTCGAGGACCTCGTAGCGGCCCGCCCCGATCACCTCGTCGAGCACCACCAGTCCCACGTCGAGGCCGGCGACGGTGCCGTGCGCACGGGAGACCACGGACGCCTTGGCGACCGCGTCGGCCGGGACCGTGGACGCGGACGTCACGTCGGGTCCGTACCGGAGGTCCTCGTCCAGGGCGAGGCGCACGAGCGTACGGACCTCGTCCGCGTCCAGACCGCCCGGAAGGACGTGGTCGGCCATCACAGCACTCCTGTCAGTTGGGGTTGGAGAAGCTCGAGTTCGCCGTCGCGCAGGCGCACGTGCGTGCTGCGGCGCCACTCGTCGGACGTCTCCGGGTAGTCGCTGCGGGTGTGGCATCCGCGACTTTCGGTGCGCGCGCCCGCGGCGAGCACGAGCGCTGCCGCCGTCAGGGTCAGCGCGGCGTCTTCGAGCGCGGTCTGTCCCTCGGGCACCGTGCGCGGCGCGGCGGCGAGGGCGGCGGTGACCGCCTCGAGACCTGCGCCGTCCCGGACGACGGAGGCGTTGACGGTCATCCACTGCTGCACCAGTTCCCGCGGCGCGGACGGCAGTGCGTGGCGGCCGGGATCGGCCGCCTCGACGCGCAGATCGGCGCGTTCGACGGCTGCGGCGCCGGCCCGTTCGCCGACCACCAGGCCTTCGAGGAGACTGTTGGAGGCCAGCCGGTTCGCGCCGTGCAGCCCGGTGCGGGCCACCTCCCCCGCCGCGTAGAGGCCGGGGACGGCGGTGCGTCCGTCGACGTCGGTCACCACGCCGCCGCACGAGTAGTGGGCGGCAGGGGCGACCGGAATCAACTGTTCGCGCGGGTCGATCCCGGCGTCCAGGCAGGATGCCGTCACGGTCGGGAACCGCTGCGCGAACCCGGGCAGCTGACGGGCGTCGAGGTAGACGTGGTCGTGTCCCAGTTCCCGCAGCCGCGACGCGATGGCCCGCGACACGACGTCGCGGGGTGCCAGGTCGCCGCGCGGATGCACGCCGGCGGTCACCGAATCGCCGTTGGCGTCGACGAGGATCGCGCCCTCGCCGCGGACGGCCTCGCTGATCAGCGGACGCCGGCCGAGACCGCCAGGGGTGAACAGCACGGTCGGGTGGAACTGCACGAACTCGAGATCGGCGACGGCCGCGCCGGCGTCGAGTGCGAGCGCGATGCCGTCGGCGGTGGCGCCGGGCGGGTTGGTACTGCAGGCGTACAACTGCCCGAGTCCGCCGGTCGCCAGGAGAACGGCGGGCGTGTGGATCACGCCGAGGCCGCGCGGGGAGTCGACGAGCACGCCGGTGACGCCGCGCGCATCGGTGAGCACGCGGACCGCGGAACTGTCGAACAGGACCGGAAGCCCGGCCGCGCCCAGCGCGCGCTGCACCTCCGCGCCGGTGGCGTCGCCGCCGGCGTGGATGATCCGCCGGGTGCTGTGCCCGCCCTCGCGGGTGCGGGACACGGTGCCGTCGCGGCCACGGTCGAACACCGCGCCCAGATCGGTCAATGCGGCCACGGCGTCGCGGCCCCCGGCCACGATCGACCGCACGGCGTCCTCGTCACACAGGCCGACGCCGGCCTCGCACGTGTCGGCGACATGCGAGTCCACCGAATCGGTGACGGCGTCACCGACCACGGCGATGCCGCCCTGCGCGTACTGCGTCGCGGTGTCCGTCGCCCCACCCTTGCTGACGGTGAGCACGGTCAGCCCGCGCAGTGAGGCGGTGCGTGCGGCCGTCAGTCCGGCCACACCACCGCCCACCACGACGAGGTCGGCGTGCTCTTCCCAGGAAATCCCCCGGGCCGGGCTGCTCACTCGCCGCCGCCCGGGTTTCCGATCTCGATCATCCGCTGCACCGACTTGCGGGCACGCTCGGCGGTCGCGAGATCGACGTGAACCTCGTCCTTGCCCTCGAGCAGGCAGCGGAGCAGGGCGGCGGGGGTGATCATCTTCATGTACGGGCAGGACGCGCGGTCGTTGACGGCCTGGAAGTCGACCTCCGGCGCGGCCTTGCGCAGCTGGTGCAGCATCCCGACCTCGGTGGCCACCAGAACCTGCGTGGCCCCGGTGGCGCGGGCGGCGTCGAGCATGCCGCCCGTCGACAGGATCTTCACCTTGTCCTCGGGCACGAATCCCTCACCGGCGAGGTAGAGCGCCGAGGTGGCGCAACCGCACTCGGGGTGGACGAACAATTCGGCGCCGGGGTGCGCCTTGGCCTGCGCCGTGAGCTCGTCGCCGTTGATGCCGGCGTGGACGTGGCACTCGCCGGCCCAGATCTGCATGTTCTTGCGACCGGTGACGCGCTTGACGTGGGCGCCGAGGAACTGGTCGGGCAGGAACAGGACCTCGCGGTCGGGGTCGATCGACGCGACCACGTCGACGGCGTTGGACGACGTGCAGCAGATGTCCGTCAGACCCTTCACCTCGGCGGTGGTGTTGACGTACGACACGACGACGGCGTCGGGGTACTCGGCCTTCCACTCACGCAGCTGATCGGCGGTGATCGAGTCGGCCAGCGAGCAGCCCGCGCGCTCGTCCGGGATCAGCACCGTCTTGGCGGGGCTGAGGATCTTCGCGGTCTCGGCCATGAAGTGCACGCCGCAGAACACGATCGTGTCTTCGGGGGCCTCGGCCGCGATGCGCGAGAGTGCCAGGGAGTCTCCGACGTGGTCGGCGACGTCCTGGATGGCGGGCAGCTGGTAATTGTGCGCGAGGAGGGTCGCTCCCCGCTCGCGTGCCAGCCGTTTGATCTCGGCAGCCCACTCTTCGCTCGCCTCGACGCCCGCGTATCCGCCGGGACCGTCCTGAATCTGCGGGTTGGTACCCGCCCACAACGTCGTGGTCGTCATGGCTTGCTCCTTCACCGTGAACTCGGGCGGGCTGGCCCGAATTTCCGAAATCGAGGTTTTCGACTTAGGATCGAAAACATGCCCAATAGTAACACCACGCATGAAGTGCTTACCGCGGTGTTCCAGGTTCGCCACTTCCCCGGCTATATCGACGCAGGTCACAGCGGTGATATGCGTCACGCGGGGGGCACCGGCGAGCTCGCCGTGCTGCTGTGGCAACGGGCCCTCGATCCGCAAGCCGGCGCGTGGTCGCTGCCCGGCGGACTCCTCCGCGAAGACGAGGACCTCACGACGTCCGCGCGACGCCAGCTCGCCGAGAAGGTGGACGTGCAGGAGGTCTCCCACCTCGAGCAGCTGTCGGTGTTCAGCGATCCGCGTCGGGTGCCCGGGCCGCGCACCATCGCGTCGACGTTCCTGGGGCTCGTCCCCCTTCCCGCCGACCCGCAGTTGCCGCCGGACACCGCGTGGCACCCGGTGTCCGCGCTGCCCGAGATGGCGTTCGACCACGGCACCGTCGTCCGGCACGCGCGGACCCGCCTCGCGGCCAAGCTCTCCTACACCAACATCGCGTTCGGTCTGGCGCCCGACGAGTTCTCCATGTCGACGCTGCGCGAGATCTATTGCGCCGCACTCGGGTACCAGGTGGATGCGACCAACCTCCAGCGCGTCCTCGGACGCCGCGGGGTGCTGACCCCCACCGGCAACACGGCACCGTCCGGCCGCACCGGCGGTCGCCCGGCCGCCCTCTACCGCTTCACCGACTCCACCCTGCGGGTGACGGACGAGTTCGCGGCCCTTCGACCGCCGAGCTGAATCCGATCGTCAGGCGGCCGCGGATCCACCTGCCTGCGTGGTGCGCCGCCGCCACGCCGACGCGACCGAGGGCTCCGCGCCGAGCACCGAATCGATGCGGCCGAAGCGGCCGAGAACGCGGTCGAGAAACTGCTCGACCTGGCGGGGGTCGTCCGGATCGGCGGCGACCGCGAGGAGTCGGTGACCGGACATGCCCGGCATGATCCGGGCCAGTTCCGCGACCGTGCGTGCGGTGACCGCAACGCACCAGCCCGAATCGAGCAACTCCTGCGCGGTGCGCCTGCCCTGCTCGCTGCCTGCGGCAGTCACCACCACGACACCACGGGCCGAGCCGGCTTCGTCGGTACGCATCATCTTCGCCTCCTGGGGATCGACATTTCCGACTCCAGGTAAGCGCCGGTACTCGAGACCGCGACGGGAGTGCGCTGTGAGATCGCCGGGAGCGGGCGACTGCTCGGCGACGTGCGAATTCGAGCCTCGGTCACGAAGTAACGGTCGCGTCGCGCTCTTCCGGCTCGTCGAGTTCGACCGGAGCATCACCGACACCGAGATCGTCGTACGGGTTGAGCGCGGCGAGCACCAACGTCACGACGCACGCGACGAGCGGCTGGAAGATCAGCACGAGCGGAGTCCCGATCCCCGGCGCGACCGCCACGACGGCACCGGCCGTCGAGGTGTCGGGGTCGGGGAAACGCAGGGCCGCCACGCCGATTCCGCCGAGTGCCATCACGCAGGCCCCGACGACACTGCCGGCGAGTACGGCGCCCAGCGCCACCGGGCCGCGACTTCTCCGCGCCGTCCATGCGGCGACCGCGGTGAGGATCCCCACCACCAGGCCGGCACAGGCGAACATCCCGATCGCGTCGAACCGGTGCACGCTCTCCCCCGTCAGCGACACCCCGCGGTCGGCGGACACCACCAGCAGATGTTCGGGCGGTGCCAGGAGCCCCCACAGCACCCCGGCGAGTGCGCTCGCCACCACCGTCCCGCAGAAGATTCCGGCGGCAGATCGAAGCCTGAAGCGCGGGAGCGTGGTCACGCGTCCGACGCTACCGCCGTCCGCGGCAGATCGAGTCGAACACACCGTGGCGGGAACATTTCGCCCACCAGCCGTCGGGACTGATCTGCACCACCATCCGGCGGCCGCACGCCTCGCAGAAGCGAGGCGGTTCCAGCCCGAGCTGCGCGGCGGTGGGGACCGTGTCGTCCACACCGGCCACCACGCGGCGGCCGGTGTACGGGTTGTAGCGCTCCTCCAGACCGTGGGCGTCGCCCGCGGTCGTCTCCGTGGTTGTCACAGGGTGTCGTTCAGGGCCTTGATCGGCATCTGCAGATCAACGAGCAGGTCGAGGTCCTGTTCGGCCGGGCGGCCGAGGGTCGTCAGGTAGTTGCCGACGATGACGGCGTTGATGCCGCCGAGGATGCCCTGCTTGGCCCCGAGATCGCCGAGGGTGATCTCGCGGCCGCCCGCGAAGCGGAGGATGGTGCGGGGCAGCGCGAGCCGGAAGGCGGCCACCGACTTGAGTGCCTCGCTCGCCGGCAGCACCTCGAGGTCGCCGAACGGGGTTCCCGGACGCGGGTTGAGGAAGTTCAGCGGGACCTCGTCGGGTTCGAGTTCGGCCAGGTTGGCGGCGAACTCGGCGCGCTGCTCGAGGCTCTCCCCCATGCCGAGGATGCCGCCGCAGCACACCTCCATGCCGGCCTCGCGGACCATGCGGAGGGTGTTCCAGCGTTCGTCCCACGTGTGGGTGGTGACGACGTTCGGGAAATGGGACTTCGACGTCTCCAGGTTGTGGTTGTAGCGGTGCACGCCCATCGCGGCGAGCTGGTCGACCTGCTCCTGGGTGAGCATGCCCAGCGAGCACGCGATCTGGATGTCGACCTCGTTGCGGATCGCTTCGATTCCGGCGGCGACCTGGGCGAGCAGCCGCTCGTCGGGCCCGCGGACGGCGGCGACGATGCAGAATTCGCTGGCGCCGGACTTCGCGGTCTGCTTGGCGGCCTCGACGAGCGAGGGGATGTCGAGCCATGCCGCGCGCACCGGCGACTGGAACAGCCCGGACTGAGAGCAGAAGTGGCAGTCCTCGGGGCAGCCGCCGGTCTTGAGGCTGATGATGCCCTCGACCTCGACCTCGGGACCGCACCACTTCATTCGCACGTCGTGGGCGAGGGCGAGCAGGTCCTCGAGCCGGTCGTCGGGAAGTTGCAGGACTTCGAGCACCTGGCTCTCGTTGAGCGCTTCGCCGCGCTCGAGAACCTGCTCACGCGCGAGGTCGAGGATGTCTGTCTGCACCGGGGCCGAGGTCACACGTATCTCCTGGAAAACGGGCCGATCACGTGCCGTGAGTCGACGAATCCGAAAAATTGAACACCGTACAAGTTGAACGGTGTTCACGTTAGATCCGTGATGGAATACTGTCAAAGCCGGAGCAAGCTTTTTCGACGA
Organism: Rhodococcus sp. NPDC057014; assembly: GCF_042673295.1. NCBI lineage: Bacteria > Bacillati > Actinomycetota > Actinomycetes > Mycobacteriales > Nocardiaceae > Rhodococcus > Rhodococcus sp. NPDC057014. Next base: position 16,067 of record NZ_JBHUSF010000098.1, on the reverse strand, counting down.
GATTGGGAGATCACACCGTGCAATTGCGACGCGGCGACGTACTCGACGGCGCAATGGCCATCCTCGACGAGTTCGGCCTCGCCGACCTCACGATGCGCAGACTCGCGACGGCCCTCGGCGTGCAGCCCGGCGCCCTGTACTGGCACTTTCCCAACAAGCAGACGTTGCTCGGCGCCCTCGCCGACAAGATCCTCGAGGACGTCGACGCCCCGGTCACAGCGCCCGGATGGGACGCGGAGTTCACGGAACTGGCGCATCGGATGCGCACCGCGCTGCTCGCCCACCGTGACGGCGCCGAACTGGTCTCCGCCACATACGCGTCCCGCATGACCAACTCCCGGGTCCGGGAAAGCTTCGCGGCGGTGGGTCTGCGATCCGGGCTGTCCCGCGAACACGCCGAACTGTCGTCCTACTCGCTGCTCTACTACGTCCTCGGCCATACGGTCGACGAGCAGTCGCGGGCGCAGATGGAATCGGCGGGCGCCCTCACCCGCGCCGCACTCTCCCCCGACGCCCCGCAGTCGCAGATCGCGGCGTACGACGAGGATCTCCTCGACGGCGATCCGGCGGTTCGGTTCGACTTCGGGTTGTCGCTGTTCGTGGACGGAATTCGCGCGCGACTGAAAGACTCCGCACACCGCCCCTGAGCGGGCACAATTGAGTGGACGCCGCGCCGGCCACTCGCGGCGCCTCCGACGGCCCAGGGACGGACGCGATGACGTCTTCGCTCGGCCGCCGCACCGGAACGGTTCTCGCGGCGGCACTCGCACTGTCGCTCCTCGGCGCGCCCGCGCCGGCGCCTGCGCAGACCGTGGGGGGCGATCCCGGTGTCGTCGTCGCCGCAACACCGGTGGCGCCGGACGCGCGGCCGCCGGGCGTCGCCGAGGCCACGTACGTCACCTACTGGACGACGGGGCCGATGGACGCACCCGCGCTCAGCACCGGCGCGGTCCTACTACCGCCCGGTGACGCGCCGCCCGGCGGGTGGCCCGTGGTGTCCTGGGCCCACGGAACGGTCGGCATCGCGGACGCGTGCGCGCCGACGGTGACGGGGAGACTCGTCGGACCGTACGTCCGGGCCTGGCTCGACCAGGGGTACGCCATCGTCGCAACGGATTACGTCGGCCTCGGCACACCCGGCGTGCACCCCTACCTCGACGGTCCGACCGAGGCGCACAGCGTGATCGACATGGTGCGCGCGGCGCGGGCCGTCACGCCGTCCCTGTCCGACCGGTGGGTCGCGATCGGTCAATCGCAAGGCGGTCACGCCGCTCTGGTCGCCGCCTCGATGGCCACCACCTACGCACCCGACCTCGACTTCCGCGGCACCGTCGCCACCGGCGCCCCGTCCAATCTGGAGAACCTCGCGCCCCTCGTCGGCCCCGGGTTCCCGCAGATCCCCCTCACCGGGAGCACGGTGTTCGTCGCGTACGCACTCGCGGGACTGCGCGCGTCGCGGCCCGACCTGGACGTCGACAGCTACCTCACCCCGCTCGGCGTCGACGTCCTGAATCGCGTCGAGTCGCTGTGCTACGAGGAGGCGGCCCCGCAACTCGCCGGCATCTCCATCGGGCAGTTGATGTCGCGCCCCCTCGACGATCCGGCGGTCCTGGCGGCGGTGCGCACCACACTCGGAGTCCCCGTCCGGGGCTACGACCGGCCGTTGTTCATCGGCCAGGGATTGTTCGACGACGTCGTCCCCATCGCCCTCACCTGGAAGTTCACCGCCGACCTCACCGCGAACGGGCAGCAGTTCCTCTTCCGGACGTATCCGACGGGCCACCTCACGACCATGCCCGCGTCGCTGCCCGACACGACCGCGTTCGTCCGGAGCGCGTTCAGCTGAGCCCACTGGTAAGACCACTTGACCTCTTACCTGTCGCGGTTCTAGTGTCGGGGCCATGATGTTCGAGCCGATCGCGCGGAAATCCGCCTCCACCGAAGTCTTCGACCAGATCACCGCGCGCGTACTCGGCGGCGACCTCGCCGCCGGCGAGGCCCTGCCCAGCGAGCGGCGCCTGGCCGAGGCGTTCGGGGTGTCCCGGCCCGCGGTCCGGGAAGCGATCCAGAAACTCGCCCAGGCCGGGCTCGTCGAGGTCCGGCAGGGCGACGCCACCTCGGTCCGCGACTTTCGGCAGCACGGCGGGCCCGAACTGCTGTCCCAGCTGCTGATCCGCGGCGGCGCCCCCGACTGGGCGGTGGTCCGCAGCGTGCTCGAGGCCCGGCGGATGATCGGCGTGCAGGTCGCCCGGCTCGCCGCGGGCCGGGCGACCGAGAAGTCGGCCGCAGCTCTCCGCAAAGCCGTGGATCACCTTGCCTCCGAGAGCGATCCGGTCGCGCAGCAGGTCGGCGCACTGGCCTTCTGGGAGCACGTCGTCGACACCGCCGATTCCATCGCGTTCCGGCTCATCTTCAACAGCCTCCGCAACGCGTACGAACCGACCATGACGGCGATGGCCGCCGTGATGGTCGCGGAGGTCGGCCGCGCCGACCTGTACCACCGGCTTGCGGAAGCCATCTCCGCACACGACGAGGACCTCGCGGCGCACACCGCGACCACCCTGCTCGACCTCGGGACGGCGGCCGTGACTGCCGTGATCGACACACTGCAACAACACGATTCGGAGAAGGACACATGACCACGACACCTCCCGCAGATCGCCGCCACCGCAGGTCGATCACCCTCCGCGACGCCGCGGACCAGTTCCGCCGCCACCCGTCACCGTGGATGATCGGCGGCATGCTGGCCGCCGCCGCGGTCGCCCGCCTCGCCGTCGGCGACTGGCAGGTCACCGACGCCGTCGTGCCGCTGGTGATGCTGGCCGTGTTCCCGTTCGCCGAATGGGTCATCCACGTCTGCATCCTGCACTGGAAGCCACGGAAGGTGCTGGGCCTGACCGTCGATTCACTCCTCGCCCGCAAGCATCGCGAACACCACGTCGATCCCCGCGACGTGCCGCTCGTCTTCATTCCGTGGCAAACCCTGACGTGGCTGATCCCGGTTCTCGTGGCACTCGCGCTGTTCGCGTTCCCGCGCACCGGACTGGGACTGACGTTCCTCGTGGTGCTGAGCGTCCTGGGCGTCCTCTACGAATGGACGCACTACCTCATCCACAGCGACTACAAGCCGAACTCCCGCCTGTACCGCGCGATCTGGCGCAACCACCGCCATCACCACTACAAGAACGAGCACTACTGGTTCACCGTCACCACCTCGGGAACGGCCGACCGGGTCCTGGGCACCGACCCGGACCCCGAATCGGTCGAGAAGTCTCCCACCGCCCGCAACCTCCACACGATGCGCTGACGCACCCGTGAGTACTTATCAACCGCCCGCGGTTAACAAGTACTCACGGGCGGCGACGCCGCAGTTTGTTGCCCAACCAGACAATCGGGTCGTACCGCCGGTCGACCACCCGTTCCTTCATCGGAATGATGGCGTTGTCGGTGATCTTGATTCCTTCGGGGCACACCTCGGTGCAGCATTTGGTGATGTTGCACAGACCGAGACCGAAGTCTTCCTGCGCCGCGTCACGACGGTCCGCCGTGTCCAGGGGATGCATCTCCAGTTCGGCGACGCGGATGAAGAAGCGGGGACCGGAGAACGCCGGCTTGTTGTCGTCGTGATCACGGATGACGTGACACGTGTTCTGGCAGAGGAAGCATTCGATGCACTTGCGGAATTCCTGCGACCGTTCGACATCGATCTGCTGCATCCGGTACTCGCCCGGCCCGAGCCCCGGCGGCGGGGTGAACGACGGGATCTCCCTGGCCTTCTCGTAATTGAACGACACATCGGTGACGAGGTCCCGGATGACGGGGAACGCCCGCAGCGGTGTCACCGTCACCACCTCGTCCTCCGTGAACGTCGACATCCGGGTCATGCACATCAGCCGCGGCTGACCGTTGATCTCCGCGGAACACGACCCGCACTTGCCCGCCTTGCAGTTCCATCGCACCGCCAGGTCCGGGGTCTGCGTCGCCTGCAGCCGGTGGATGATGTCGAGCACCACCTCACCCTCGTTGACGGGGATGGAGTAGTCCTCGAGGGCGCCGCCGTCGGCGTCGCCGCGCCATACCCGGAACTGCGCGTCGTATCCCATCTCAGGCCTTCCTTCCCGGATGTTCCGCGAGTTCGGCGTCGGTGTAATACTTGGCCAGTTCGTCGATGTCGAACAGCTCCAGCAGTTCCGGTCGCATCGGAAGCTGCGGCTCGCGGGTGACCGTGACGTCCGGGACCACGGAATCGGGGTGCGCCGACATGTCGCCGACGACGCTGCACACCAGCAGGGTGTTACGCCACTCCGCCTCCATGTTCGGGTGGTCGTCGCGGGTGTGCCCGCCGCGACTTTCCGTGCGCAGCAGGGCCGCCTGCGCGACGCATTCGCTGACCAGCACCATGTTCCGCAGATCGACCGCGAGGTGCCAGCCGGGGTTGAACTGGCGGTGCCCCTCCACCTCGACGCCCCCGATCCGGCCCTTGATCTCGGTGAGTTTCTCCAGGGCGCGCGCGATCTCGTCTTCCTTCCGGATGATGCCGACGAGGTCGTTCATGGTCTGTTGCAGCTCGGTGTGGAGCGTGTACGGATTCTCGGTGGTACCGCCCTCCCCGACCGCGGGATCGAACGGCGACAACAACATCCGGGCCGCCGCGTCCACCGCGTCGGCGGAGACGACCGGCCGCTCCTGCAGCGACTTCACGTATTCCGCGGCCCCGAGTCCCGCGCGACGGCCGAACACGAGGAGGTCGGACAGGGAGTTGCCGCCGAGCCGGTTGGAGCCGTGCATCCCGCCCGAGCACTCGCCCGCGGCGAACAGACCGGCGACGCTGGACGATCCGCTGTCGGGGTCGACCTCGATGCCTCCCATCACGTAGTGGCAGGTGGGTCCGACCTCCATCTGCTCCTTCGTGATGTCGACGTCCGCGAGTTCCTTGAACTGGTGGTACATCGACGGCAGGCGCCGGACGATCTCGTCGGCGGGCATCCGGGAGGCGATGTCGAGGTACACGCCGCCGTGCGGGGTCTGCCGTCCCGCCTTGACCTCGGAATTGATGGCGCGGGCCACCTCGTCGCGGGGCAGCAGGTCCGGTGTGCGGCGGTTGTTGTCGGAATCCTCGTACCAGCCGTCGGCCTCTTCCTCGGTCTCCGCGTACTGCCCTTTGAAGACGGGCGGGATGTACGAGAACATGAACCGCTCACCCTCGGAGTTCTTCAGCACCCCGCCGTCGCCGCGGACACCCTCGGTCACGAGGATCCCCTTGACGCTGGGCGGCCACACCATGCCGGTGGGGTGGAACTGCACGAATTCCATGTTGATGAGGTTGGCGCCGGCGCGCAGGGCGAGGGCGTGCCCGTCGCCGGTGTACTCCCACGAGTTCGACGTCACCTTGAACGACTTGCCGATTCCGCCCGTGGCCATCACCACGGCGGGCGCCTCGAACAGCACGAAACGTCCACTCTCGCGCCAGTATCCGAAGGCGCCCGAGATCCGGTCGCCGTCCTTGGTGAGTTCGGAGACGGTGCACTCGGCGAAGATCTTGATGCGGGCCTCGTAGTCGCCGGTGGCGGCGAAGTCTTCCTGCTGCAGCGACACGATCTTCTGCTGCATGGTGCGGATCAGTTCGAGCCCGGTGCGGTCACCGACGTGCGCGAGCCGCGGATAGGTGTGACCGCCGAAGTTGCGCTGGCTGATCCGGCCGTCGGGGGTCCGGTCGAACAGGGCCCCGTACGTTTCGAGTTCCCACACCCGGTCGGGGGCCTCCCGGGCGTGCAGCTCGGCCATCCGCCAGTTGTTGAGGAATTTGCCGCCGCGCATCGTGTCCTGGAAATGGGTCTGCCACGTGTCCTTCTCGTTGGCGTTTCCCATCGCGGCGGCGCAACCGCCCTCCGCCATGACGGTGTGTGCCTTGCCGAACAGCGACTTGCAGACCACGGCCACGGACAGGCCCTGTTCCCGGGCCTCGATGACGGCGCGCAGTCCGGCACCCCCGGCACCGATGACCACGACGTCGTACTGGTGCCGTTCGACTTCCGTCATTCCACTCCCTCTTCGGTGAAGTCAGTTGATCAGGCGCAGGTCGGAGATGGTGCCGCTGGCCACGAGCATCACGTAGAAGTCCGTGACGATCAGTGTGGCGAGGGTGGTCCAGGCGAGCTGCATGTGCCGCGTGTTCAGTTTGCTAACCCCGGTCCAGAGCCGGTAGCGGATCGGGTGCCGGGAGAAGTGGGTCAGCCGGCCGCCCGTGACGTGCCTGCAGGAATGGCACGAGACGGTGTACGCCCAGAGCAGGATCACGTTGCCGACCATGATGAGCGTGCCGAGCCCGATTCCGAATCCGCCGTCGGCGCCGTGGAACGCGCGGATCGCGTCGTACGTGTTGATCAGCGACACGACGAGTGCGACGTAGAAGAAGTAGCGGTGCGCGTTCTGGACGATCAGCGGCAGCCGCGTCTCCCCCGTGTACTTGCCGTGCGGTTCCGCGACCGCGCACGCGGGCGGCGAGAACCACACCGACCGGTAGTAGGCCTTGCGGTAGTAGTAGCACGTGAGCCGGAAGCCGAGCAGGAACGGCAGCACCAGGAACCCCAGCGGGATGATCATCGGCAACTCGCCGATGGGTGTCCCGAAGTCACTCGAACCGGGCACGCACGAATCGCTCAGGCACGGCGAGTAGAACGGGGTCAGGTAGTGGTACTCCTCGACGAAGTACGCGGTGCGAACCCACGACCGGACCGAGGCGTACACCACGAAGACCGACAGGCCCAGCACCGTCAGCAGCGGCGCCAGCCACCACCGGTCGGTGCGGAGCGTGCGTTCCGCGATCCGGGCACGCGTCGGCGCCCCCACACCGGCACTTTCGGAATTCTTCGGCGGCGCGCTCATCCGCGCTCGTAGTGGAGCCCGCCCAGCCCCTCGTCATCGATACCGAGCCACATCGACGCGTCGTACGGGGTGTCCGACACCTTGATTCGCTCCACCGGTTCGCGGTGGACGACGTTCGGTGGCGAGGCGTCGAGATCTCGCGCGTCGATCTCGAGGCGCTCCAGATCATTGCTCAGTCGCCGCACGGATGCGGCGTCGCCGTACATCGTTCGCAACGAACCGACAGCGCGCCGAAGGCGGTCGATCGTGCGATTCAATTCGAGCATTTCGGAGGTCGACATGTGACCCCTCCCAACCCAGCCGGATGTAGCCGTGACCTGAATCACACTACCGATATTCCGGGGAACCGGGGCAGCTTTCGGCCCCCGGAAAACCGGGGGCGATGAATTTCGCCGGGCGGCCGAGTCGATACCTGTAGGACCACCGAAACCGAACCCCACCGGGAGGAAATCATGGCCGACGCCACGATCGGAAGCATCCTGCTCGCCAGCACACACCCGGAACGATTGCGTGACTGGTACACGGCCGCGTTCTCGCCGAAGGTCGACCGCACGCCCGGCGAACCGGGCTACGACGTCCTCGATTTCGACGGTTTCTCCATCATGCTCGACCGGCGCGACGACGTCGGCGACACGAATCCCGAACCCGGGCGTGTCCTCCTCAATTTCGAGGTCGCCGACGCCCGCGCCGCGGCCGGCCGCCTCGACGACCTCGGGGCCACGTGGTTGTCCCCGCTCGAGGATCGTGACGGCAGCTGGTTCGGCACCGCCGTCGACCCCGACGGCAACTACGTTCAGATAATCCAGCTCAGCGCGCAGGCGCGAGCCGAGATGTCCTGACCCACCGGCAGGAAAGAGACAGAGCCATGTTGAACAACGCGAGAGCATTCAGCGGATTCGCCGTCGACGACATCGCCGCGGCCAAATCCTTCTACAGCGACATCCTGGGGCTCGAGGTCACCGAGGAGGAGATGGGCCTGCTGGGCCTGCACCTCCCCAAGGGTCCCGTGGTGCTGATCTACCCGAAACCCGATCACACGCCTGCGACGTTCACGATCCTGAACTTCGCGGTCGGCGACGTCGAGAAGGCCGTCGACGCGCTCACCGAACGTGGGATCCGGTTCGTGCGATACGACGGTTTCGAGCAGGACGACAAGGGAATCATGCGCGGCAACGGGCCGGACATCGCGTGGTTCACCGACCCGGCAGGCAACGTGCTGTCGGTGCTCGCGGAATCCTGACCGACCGGGTCAGCCGGCCGTGACCGTCGCCTTCAGCCACGTGCCGTCGAACCACGTGGACGCGGCCGCGGCGAACGACGCCGGGTCGAGGCGGCCGCTGCCCGCCGGGATCGAGCCGGCCAGGTCGACACCCGTCACGGCGGGCAGGTCGTCCAGATTGCACCGCTCGGCGAGCCCGGGCTCGTCCGGCCACGACCCGATCACCGTGCCTGCGCAGGCGACGCCGGCCGCCGCCAGTGCCCGGGTCGTGAGTTCGGTGTGGTTGAGCGTGCCGAGTCCGGCCGCCGCGACCACGACAGCCGGTGCGCCGAGAGCGAGCGCGAGATCGACGAGCGTGAAGCCCTCGGCGCCCATCCGCACCAGCAACCCGCCCGCACCTTCGACGAGGACCAGATCGTGCCGGTCGGCGAGCGCGCGGACCGCCTCGACGACGTCGTCGCACCGCAGCATCGGCAAACCGCTGCGCCGTGCGGCGGTGTCGGGGGCCAGCGGTTCGGGGTAGCGGGCGAGTTCCACCACCGCGGTGACGCCGCACAGCCGGGTCACCTCCGCAAGATCGCCCGGTTCTCCCGGCGCGACCCCGGTCTGCGCGGGCTTGCACACCGCGACGGACAGCCCCGCCTCGCGCGCGGCCGCCGCGAGCGCCGCCGTCACCACCGTCTTGCCGACGTCCGTCGACGTTCCGGTGACCATCAGGATGCTCATGCCGACGCCCCAGTCAGGACGTCGGTGAGCACGGACTCGATCCGCGCCAGTTCGTCCGGATCGAGCGTCGCGCGGGCGGTGAGCCGCAGCCGCGACGTGCCCTCGGGCACCGACGGCGGCCGGAAGCAGCCGACGTGCAGCCCCTGCTCGCGGCAGGCGGCCGCGGCGTCGAAGGCGCGTTGCGGGTCCCCGAGGATCACCGAGACCACGGCGGACTCGGGTGCCGCGGCACCGGTGAACCGCGCGAGATCCCGGGCGCGGTCCAGGACGGAGTCGGCGCGGTGCGGTTCACGCCGCAGAACTGCGAGGGCGGCCCGGGCCGCACCGACGGCGGCCGGGGCCAGTCCGGTGTCGAAGATGAACGTGCGCGCGGCGTCGACGAGATGTGCGCGCACCTTCTCCGACGCCAGCACCACACCGCCCTGGCTGGCTAACGACTTCGACAGCGTGGCCGTGACGACGATGTCGGGTTCGCCCGCGAGCCCCACCTCGTGCACGAGTCCGCGGCCCCCTGCGCCGCGGACTCCGACACCGTGGGCCTCGTCCACCACGAGAAACGCGCCGTACTCGCGGCACACCCGGTGCAGCTCGACGAGGGGCGCGAGATCACCGTCCGCGCTGAACACCGAATCGGTGACGACCAGCGCCCGCTCCTCCGGCCGGGTGGCCAGTGCGCTGCGGACGAAGTCGAGATCGGCGTGCGGTGCGACGGCGACCCTGGCCCGGGACAGCCGGCACGCGTCGACCAGCGACGCGTGGCTGCCCGCGTCGGAGACGATCAGCGATCCGGCGCCGGACAGCGCGGTGACGGCGCCGAGATTGGCGGTGTATCCGGAGGAGAACACCAGCCCGGCGTCGGCGCCGACGAACTCGGCCAGTTCCGTTTCGAGCAGTTCGTGCTCGGTGGTCGAACCGGTGACCAGTCGCGAGCCGGTGGCCCCGGCGCCCCACCGCCGCAGCGCGGTCATCGCGCCGTGCAGCACCTCGGGGTGCCGTACGAGCCCGAGGTAGTCGTTGGACGCCAGATCGATGAGCGCGTTGCCCGGCGTGCGTGGACGCAGCTCGCGGCGCAGTCCCGCAGCGCGCCGCCGCTCCTCGACGTCGTCGAGCCAGGTGGTGAAGGTGTGGTCGGTACTCACACCCGGCACCATACTCGACTTGAACGGTGTTCAACCCGGGTGGACCCGCTTTTCCTCGGATGGCTAGGGTCGAGACCGTGATCACCCCGAGCCTGTCCGCCGACGACATCACCTCCCTCGACGCCTCCCTGCTCTGGCATCCGTACGGCGCCTTTCCCGCCACGACCACCCCGCTCGTGGTGGCCGAGGCGAGCGGCACTCGTCTCACACTCGCCGACGGACGCGAACTCGTCGACGGCATGAGTTCGTGGTGGGCGGCGGTCCACGGCTACCGGCATCCCGTCCTCGACGCGGCGGCGACCGCGCAGCTCGGCCGGATGAGCCACGTGATGTTCGGCGGGCTGACCCACGAACCGGCGGCTCGGCTCGCCCAGTTGCTCGTGGAGATCACCCCGGACGGACTCGACAAGGTGTTCCTCGCCGATTCCGGTTCGGTGTCCGTCGAGGTCGCCGTCAAGATGTGCCTGCAGTACTGGCGCAGCCGCGGCAGGCCGGAGCGGCATCGGCTGCTGACCTGGCGCGGCGGCTATCACGGCGACACGTTCGCGCCGATGAGCGTGTGCGACCCGGACGGCGGCATGCATTCCCTGTGGACGGACGTCCTGGCACGGCAGGTGTTCGCGGGACCCCCGCCGCGTGAGTTCGACCCGCGGTACGTCGCGGAGTTCGAGCGCCTGGTGGCCGCGCACACCGGTGAACTGGCGGCCGTCATCGTGGAGCCGGTGGTGCAGGGCGCCGGAGGCATGCGCTTCCACGACCCCCGGTACCTGTCGGAGCTGCGCCGCATCTGCGACGAGCACGGGCTCCTGCTGGTGTTCGACGAGATCGCCACGGGCTTCGGCCGCACCGGCGAACTGTTCGCCGCGGATCACACCGGGACCCGCCCCGACATCATGTGCGTCGGCAAGGCCCTCACCGGCGGATACCTGACCCTCGCCGCGACGCTCTGCTCCTCCGACGTCGCCGAGACGATCAGCGCCGGCGACGCGGGCGGGCTGATGCACGGCCCGACGTTCATGGCGAACCCACTGGCCTGCGCCGTCGCGGTGGCGTCGATCGAACTCCTGCGCTCGCGCGACTGGCGGGGGGAGGTCGAGGACGTGCGCCGCGGGCTCGAATCGGGTCTCGCGCCTGCCCGGGATCTGCCCGGCGTCCGGGACGTCCGGGTGCTCGGCGCGATCGGAGTGATCGAACTCTCCGAGCCCGTCGACATGCGGGCCGCGACCGACGCCGCGGTGGCGGCCGGCGCCTGGTTGCGACCCTTCCGCAACCTGATCTACGCGATGCCGCCGTACGTGTGCACCAGCGAGGACGTGCGCAAGATCACAACCGGAATGCTTGCTGCCGCACGGACCTCCACCCAGGGCTGACGGTGTGCTCTCGTCGGGCTGAGAGCCACGCGAACGCGGGCTAGTGTTCTCGATATGGAAGCGAGCGAGTCGACCGGCACCACGCCCATTCCCGTGTGGCCCGGCAGCGCCTACCCCCTGGGCGCCACCTACGACGGGGCCGGGACGAACTTCTCCTTGTTTTCCGAGGTCGCCGAGGCGGTCGATCTGTGCCTCATCGCGAAGGACGGCACGGAGACCCGGGTGCGCCTCGACGAGGTCGACGGCTACGTGTGGCACGCATACCTGCCGACCGTCGTGCCCGGGCAGCGGTACGGGTACCGGATCCACGGACCGTGGGATCCTTCGGCCGGGCACCGCTGCGACCCCAGCAAGCTCCTCCTCGACCCCTACGGCAAGGCGTTCGACGGCGAATTCGACGGCGACCGGTCCCTGTTCTCCTACGACATCGACGCGTCATCGGAGGACGCCGCCGAGGATGCCGGGGACGAGGAATCCGAGGATGCCGCCCTGATCGTCGACACCGACGACGACCTCGAGGCGGAGGACGCCGAGGACGCACTCGCGGCGGAAGCCGAGGACGACTCGGCGCCGGGACTGCCCGGACACGATTCGCTCGGCCACACGATGACGACGGTCGTGATCAACCCGTTCTTCGACTGGGCCGCCGACCGAGCACCCAAGCACCCGTACCACGACACGGTGATCTACGAGGCCCACGTCAAGGGCATGACGGCGACGCATCCCGGTGTGCCGGAAGAACTTCGCGGCACGTATGCGGGTCTCGCGCATCCGGTGATCATCGACCACCTCGTCGACCTCGGCGTCACCGCCATCGAACTGATGCCCGTGCACCAGTTCATGCACGATCAGACCCTGCTCGACAAGGGGCTGCGGAACTACTGGGGCTACAACACGTTCGGCTTCCTGGCCCCGCACACCGGGTATTCGTCGGCGGAGAAGCCGGGCGCCGCGGTGTCGGAGTTCAAGGCGATGGTCCGCTCGTTCCACGAGGCGGGCATCGAGGTGATCCTCGACGTCGTCTACAACCACACCGCCGAGGGCAACCATCTCGGTCCGACCATCTCGTTCCGCGGCATCGACAACGCCGCCTACTACCGGCTCGTCGACGGCGACGCCGAGCACTACATGGACTACACGGGCACCGGGAACAGCCTCAACGCCCGGCACCCGCACACGCTGCAGCTGATCATGGACTCGCTGCGGTACTGGGTCACCGAGATGCACGTCGACGGTTTCCGCTTCGACCTCGCATCGACACTCGCCCGCGAACTGCACGACGTCGACCGGCTCTCCGCGTTCTTCGACCTCGTGCAGCAGGATCCGATCGTCAGCCAGGTCAAGCTCATCGCCGAACCGTGGGACATCGGCGAGGGCGGTTACCAGGTGGGCAACTTCCCCGGCCTGTGGACGGAGTGGAACGGCAAGTACCGGGACACCGTCCGCGACTACTGGCGGGGCGAACCGGCGACGCTCGGCGAATTCGCGTCCCGGCTCACCGGCTCCTCCGACCTCTACGAGGCGACCGGCCGCCGCCCCGGCGCGAGCATCAATTTCGTCATCGCCCACGACGGGTTCACCCTGCACGATCTGGTGTCGTACAACGAGAAGCACAACGAGGCCAACGGCGAGGACAACAACGACGGCGAGAGCCACAACCGGTCCTGGAACTGCGGCGTCGAGGGACCCACGGACGATCCGGAGATCCTCGGTCTGCGCGGGCGGCAGAGCCGCAACATCCTGGCCACCCTCCTGCTCAGCCAGGGGACACCGATGCTCGCGCACGGCGACGAGATGGGCCGCACCCAGCAGGGCAACAACAATGTGTACTGCCAGGACTCGGAACTGTCGTGGATGGACTGGTCGCTGGCCGACTCCAACGCCGACCTCGTCGAGTTCACCAAACGGGTCATCGCACTGCGGATGAAGAACCCCGTGTTCCGCCGTCGCCGGTTCTTCGAGGGCACCCCCATCCGCAGCGGCGACCAGACCCGCGACATCGCCTGGCTCACCCCGTCCGGCGAGGAGATGACCCCCGAGGACTGGGACAGCGGTTTCGGGAAGTCCCTCGCGGTGTTCCTCAACGGCGAGGGCATCCCCGAACCCAACCACCGCGGCGAGCGGGTGGTCGGCGACTCGTTCCTACTGTGTTTCAACGCGCACGACGAGGAGATCGAGTTCTCCACGCCGAACTCCGATTACGCCGACGAGTGGGCGGTCGTGCTCGACACCGCCGTGCCGACGGGGGCGAAGGACGCGGTGATCAAGGCCGGGAATTCGCTGCAGGTCGAGGCCCGGTCGCTGGTCGTGCTGCGCCGGACCGCCTGAGCCGGGGACGACGATGGCGATCACGGCGACCTACCGGCTGCAACTGCGCGGAGACTGCTTCACCCTGACGGACGCCGCCGCCGTCGCCGACTATCTGGACGACCTCGGGATCTCCCACGTCTACCTGTCGCCGATCCTGACGGCCACCACCGGTTCGACCCACGGTTACGACGTCACCGACGTGACCCGCGTGTCCCCCGCGCTCGGTGGCCGGGAGGCCCTGACCGCGCTGGCGCGCGCGTTGCGCGGCCGCGGCATGGGCATCGTCGTCGACCTGGTCCCCAACCATGTGGGGGTCGCGAATCCGCGGGAGAACGCCTGGTGGTGGGACGTTCTCACGCACGGTCGCGGCTCCGGGTACGCCGACTTCTTCGACATCGACTGGAGCGAAGACAACGGCGCGGGCGGACGGCTCGCGCTGCCCGTCCTCGGGTCGGACGCCGACCTCGAGTCGCTGGCCGTCGACCGCTCGGGACCGGAGCCGCTGCTCGCGTTCTACGAGCACCGCTTCCCCATCGCCCCCGGCACGGACGCGACCGAGCCGGCGTCGGTGCACGACGCGCAGTCGTACCGCCTGGTCCCGTGGAACTCCGGGCTCATCGGGTACCGCCGGTTCTTCGCGGTCAGCAAACTGGCCGGGATCCGTCAGGAAGACCCCCGCGTGTTCGAGGAATCGCATCGCGAACTGCGGAGCTGGGTGGCGGACGGGCTGATCGACGGCGTGCGCATCGACCACCCGGACGGGTTGTCCGATCCGGCCGAATACCTCGACCGGCTGCGCGGTGTGATCGGCGCGGACCGCTGGCTCGTGATCGAGAAGATCCTCGGCCATACCGAACCCCTCGACGACCACCTGCCGATCGAGGGCACCACCGGCTACGACGCGCTCGCCGAGCTCGGCGGCGTGTTCGTCGACCCGTCGGGCGCCCCCGCGCTCACCGCCCTGTCGGCGTCGCGCACGGGCGACCGGGGCGACGCGGCCTGGATCCACGGGCACGAAACCGCGATCAAACGCGACGTCGCGGGCACCGGCCTCGCCCCGGAGGTCCGGCGCCTCGTCCACGCGATCCGCGCGGCGACCCGCACCGACTGCAGCGACGCCGACCTGCGCGACGCAGTCGTGGACGTCGTTGCGGCGATGCCCGTGTACCGGTCCGACTACAGTCCGCTCGCCGGGCTCGCGACCCGTGTGATCGGTGACGCCGCGCGGCGCGAACCGGGGCGGTCCGCGGCGCTGTCCGCCCTCGCCGCCGCCCTGATCGCCGGCGGGGAGGCGGCCACCCGCTTCCAGCAGGTGTGCGGCGCGGTGATGGCGAAATCCGTCGAGGACTGCCTGTTCTACCGCACGGCCAGGCTGGTGTCGCTGCAGGAGGTGGGCGGCAACCCCGCGAACGTCGGGATCTCCCCCGCCGAATTCCACCTCGCCGCCGCCGAGCGCGCCGACCGGTGGCCACGGGCGATGACGACGCTCTCGACGCACGACACCAAACGCGGCGAGGACGTCCGTGCCCGGATCGGCATCCTGTCGCAGGTGCCGGACCTGTGGGCGGAATGCGTCGACCAGTGGGAGCGCATCGCCCCCAGCCCCGATCCCGCCACCGGACTGTTTTTGTGGCAGAACCTGTTCGGTGTGTGGCCGGTCGACGGCCGCGCCGCGGGCGACGTGCCCGACTTCCGCGACCGCGTCCACGCATACGCGGAGAAGGCCGTCCGGGAAGCCGGGACCCGGACGTCGTGGAACGACGTGAACGAGGACTTCGAGCGCGACCTCCACCGCTGGCTCGACACGGTGATCGACGGCACCGTCGGTAGGGCACTCGGGTCGCTGTGCACGCAACTGGCACCGCACGCCTGGTCGGACTCGCTCGGCCAGAAGCTCCTCCAGCTGTGCGGACCGGGGATCCCGGACGTGTACCAGGGCACCGAACTGTGGGAGGACTCGCTCGTCGACCCCGACAATCGCCGCCCCGTCGACTACGACGTGCGGCGGACCGTGCTCGCGGGACTCGACACTCCTCCGCTCGACGCCACCGGCGCGGCGAAGATGCACGTCGTGCGCACGGCACTGCGCCTGCGCCGGGACCGTCCGGACAGTTTCGTCGGCGGAACCTACACGCCGGTCTTGGCATCGGGGATCGCTGCCGGGCACCTGATCGGATTCGCCCGCGGACCCCGGGGGTCGGCGCCGGACGTCGTGGCCCTGGCCACCCGGCACAGCGTCGGGTTGCACCAGGACGGCTGGGGCGACACCGCGGTGACCCTGCCGGACGGCAGGTGGACCGACCTGCTCACCTCCGCGACGCACCCCGGCGGCCGCGTCGACACGTCCACCCTGTTCGCCCGGTACCCCGTGGCGCTGCTGGCCCCGTGAGTACTTCTCAACCGCCCGCGGTTGAGAAG
>NZ_JBHUSF010000097.1:0-27076 GCF_042673295.1 Rhodococcus sp. NPDC057014 | reverse complement strand
GAAAGATGGCCGGTGCGGGCCGAGGAGCGGGAGGGCCGGCTCGATGCCGACCCGTTCGTGGTGTGCTAGATCGCGTAGGAGCTGAGCTCGGTCGCCACCTTCAAGAGGGAGTCCGGAGCGCTCTCGACCAGTTCCCTGGAAGCGCTGATCAGCGTCAGGCATGCGGCCTGCTCATTGACCGGCCGAGTCAGTGGGACGCCGAGGCCCCAGAAGCCGGGCGCGACCTCACCGAAGCTGATGACATACCCGCGCTGGCGTGCTTCGGTGACCCGCGGATTCTCACCAGGCCGCTCCGGTTGGGCCGCGAGCAGCGCATATCCGGCGGCCCCGCGATCGAGCGGATGGCGTCCTCCTTGCCGGAAAGCCACCCTGAGGGGCGCATCGGCCGGCTCCACGACAGCCACAGCCACGGCGTCCTCGGCCTCGGCCACGAACAATGCCACGCTCGCACCGAGTGTATTGGCCAGCTGACGCATCGGCGGGGTGGCCTGATCGCGCAATCCGGCGTAGACCTCGCGTGCCAGGGCGGCCAATCCTCCAGCGGCGCGGTAGCGGCCATCCGGCCCTCGATTGATCAAGCGGAACTCGGCGACCGTCGACAGGAGTCGGGTGGCGATGCTGCGGTGGACACCCAATTCAACCGCCACATCCTGAATCGTCATTCCGCCCGGAGTCTGGGCGATCAACTCGAGTGCACGAAGGCCGCGGGCAAGAGTTTGCGCGCCTGCCGCCCGGGCGGGCGAAGAGTTCGTTTCGGAAGTAGCCACAACTCACTGTATGACGGGCCGGGGGTCGGGGTGTCGGCGCCGCGCCACGGCCGGTTCGAGGATGGGCAGGTATCTGACTGTCAGATTATTGACATTCTGCGTGACCGGTGTCACCGTAGGTGCGCGACGCGTACACGACGGCCCTCGTAGACGCGCACCGCGCGTACTCATTCCATCCCGTCTTCGGGCGGGCGACATCTGGAGTTCTGATGAGCACTGAGAAAAGGGCTGTTTTTCGCGGTGGCGGAAGCTGGTCGGTCATCGCGGTCTGTTTCGCCATCCTGATGACCGAGGGATACGACCTGGCGATGTTCGGCAGCGTCGTACCATCGTTGCGCGATTATGAAGCCTGGTCACTGACGCCGGCCATGATCGGCTACATGGGATCGGCGTCGGTGATCGGAATGCTCTGCGGCGCACTCAGTGCCGCCGGACTCGCCGACCGAATCGGGCGGCGCCCGGTGATCATCGCTGCGGTTGCCACGTTCTCCGCCGCAATGGGCCTGTCCGCGTTCGCACCGAATCCCGAAATCTTCCTGGTACTACGCTTTTTCGTCGGGCTCGGCGCCGGCGCCGTCATGCCCACCGTGGCCGCGACGTTGATCGAATTCGCACCGGCGGACCGCCGCAACCGCAACACCGCCCTCGGATTCATCGGGGTCGGGGTCGGTGGCATGTTGTCCGGCGCCCTGGCCATCTGGCTGGTACCCACGTTCGGATTCCGCGCCATGTGTCTGGTCGGTGCGTTGCCGCTGGTCCTCGTCCTGCCGTTCCTGCTCCGGTACCTGCCGGAATCGATCGCCCTGCTCGCCGCCAAGGGACGTACAGCGGAAGCCGAGGAACTCGCGCGCCGTCACCAGCTTCCGCTGCCCCAGACGCTCACCACCGCAGAATCCGTCGAAGAACCGATCGAGGCTCGCCGCAACCGATTCGCATTGGTATTCGGTGACGGTCGCGGGATCGGCACCGTGCTGTTCTGGATCGCCACCTTCTTCTGCCTCCTCGTGACGTTCGGCGTCAGCACCTGGTTGCCGGACCTGATGCGCTCGGCCGGCTACGGACTGACCGCGTCGCTCGGATTCCTCATCGCCCTCAAGGGCGGCGCCGTGGTCGGTGTGCTGGCCGCTGCGCAACTCGCCGACAAGTTCGGGCAGAAGGTGGTGGTGACCACCACCTTCATCACCGCCGGAGCGGCTCTGGTCGCCTTGGCCCTCACCCCACCCGTCGTCGTGGCGTACCTTCTCGTCGCGGTCGTCGGCCTCGGTACCACTGGGCTGCAAACACTGATCAACGCATTCGTCGGTACCTACTATCCGGCCCGCGTCCGCTCCACCGGCCTCGGCCTCAACCTCTCCGTTGGCCGCGTGGGCGGCATCCTCGGTCCGATGTATCTCGGCTGGCTCGTAGCAGCCGGCCTCGGATTCGATGCGAAGTTCTACGCGCTGGCAGTTCCGGCGCTGATCGGTGGTGTCGTCATCTCGATGGTGCCGAAGCCGAGGACCTCCGCCTACCCGACCACACCGGGGACCAAGTCCGCCTCATCCATCCCCGCAGTCGACGTCACCCGCTGACTCGCGCTTCCTTTACCTCGAACGGAGAAACCATGCCTGGCCGCATCGACACCCACCAACACATCGTCCCACCTCGCTACCGCCGTTGGCTCCTCGACAAGGGCTTGACCGCCGGTGGGCGGGCGATTCCCGAATGGAGCACCGAGGGCGCACTGGAGTTGATGGGCGAAAACGGCATCGACACGGCGATAGTGTCGGTGTCGACTCCGGGCGTCGAACCAGCCGACGACGTCACGGAAGGACGTGCTCTGGCCCGCGAACTCAACGAGTTCACCGCCCAAGTTGTTGCCGACAATCCGGGCCGTTTCGGGTTCTTCGCCACTGTGACACTCCCGGACGTGGACGGGGCGCTGGAAGAAGCGGTATACGCCCTCGACAATCTCGATGCCGACGGTGTCGTCCTGCTCGCGAACTCGAAGGGAATCTACCTGGGCGACAGTGCCTTCGACCCTCTCCTCGAGGAACTGGACCGACGCGGCGCCGTCGTCTTCGTCCATCCCTCGCATCTGCCGGCCGATCCGGTACCGGGTTTGCCGCCCTACGCGGCAGACTTTCTGCTCGACACGACCCGGGCCGCCCTCAACCTCGCCCGCAGCGGCTGTATGGACCGGTTCCCCAACCTGAAGGTGATCCTCTCTCACGCCGGAGGCTTCCTGCCCTACGCCGCGCAACGCACAGCCAACGTGGCGTCCCCGCAGGGAACCGATGAAGACGGTCTGCGCATCCTGCGCAAATTCTATTTCGATACCGCACTGTCCGGCTCGCCCTACGCGCTGCCCAGCCTGCTGGCCTTCGCCGACCCCACCCACATCACCTTCGGCAGCGACTGGCCGTACGCGCCCGCGGCCCGCGCGACGTCGTTCACCCGATCCTTCGACGACTACGAGGACGCCGACCACACGGCGATCAACCGCGCGAACGCGGAGTCCCTGTTCCCGCGGCTGGCCACCACCCCGGCCGCCGCACGCTGAAGGAAGAATGCACATGAATTCGCCGGACATCGGCCTCGGCCACTGGTTCGGAGCCCGCGCCGCGCGCTCAGCCGATCGGAGCGCGCTGACCTTCGAGGACAACACTCTGACCTACGGCGCCCTTCTCGACCGGGTCGACCGATTGGCAGCGGCACTGCGCGCCCGGGGCCTGTCTCGGGGTGATCGGATCGCGTTCCTCGGCGCGAACCAGCCGGCCTTCCTCGAGACGCTCCTCGCCGCCGCACGACTCGGCGCCGTGTTCGTCCCGTTGAACTTTCGCCTCGCGGGACCCGAACTCGCCTACATCATCCGAGACGCCGGCGCACACACTCTCGTCGCCGACAGTGCGCATCAACCGGCGATCACTCGGATCCGCCCCGAATTGCCCGTCCGCGATTACCTCGGGATCGGAACGGCAGCGCACGGCTGGGACCCCTACGAAGATCTGATCAAAACGCATGCCCCACTTTCGGCCCCGGACCGGGTTGGTGCAGACGACACCGCGATCATCATGTACACCTCGGGTACCACCGGCCGCCCGAAGGGTGTGATCCTCAGCCACGCCAACCTGTGGTGGAGCAACATCAACCTGCTCTCGCAGTTCGATGTGCTCGAGAACGACGTCACCCTCGTCGCCGCGCCACTGTTTCACATTGCCGGATTGAACGTGACCACCTTCACCACCTGGTTCAAGGGTGGTGAGGTCGTTCTGCAGCGATCGTTCGACGCCGACGAGTGCCTGACCGCCATCGAGCGGCACCGGGTCACGACGATGTTCGGTGTCCCCGCCATCTTCTCATTCATGAGCCAGACCGACGCGTTCGCGGACGCGGACCTGAGCAGTGTGCGGATGGCGATCTGCGGCGGCGCCCCGGTCCCGGAGGCGCTGCTGCGGCTCTACGCCGACCGTGGCATCCAGATCCTGCAAGGGTACGGACTCACCGAGACCGCCCCCAGCGCCACATTCCTGGTCGCCGAACACGCATTGACCAAGTTGGGCTCCGCAGGGACACCGCCGATCCTGACCGACGTCAAGATCGTCGACGCCGAGGGGCGCACCCTCGACGAACCACATCGGCAGGGCGAGATCTGCGTACGCGGACCGAACGTCACCACCGGGTACTGGAATCGGCCGCAGGACACCGCCCGCGCCATCGACCCGGAAGGATGGTTCCATACCGGCGACGTCGGATACCGCGACGAGGACGGATTCATGTTCATCGTCGATCGCATCAAGGACATGATCATCTCCGGTGGGGAGAACATCTATCCCGCGGAGGTCGAGAGCGTCCTCCACGGACATCCCGCTGTTGCCGACGTCGCGGTCATCGGTGTCCCGGACGAGCGGTGGGGTGAGGCGGTGACCGCCGTCGTCACCTTCCGGCCCGGTCACGACGCCGCGACGCTGGAGGAGCTGCGTGAATTCGGAAGCGCAAGCCTGGCGCGGTACAAACTGCCCACCAAGCTTCACGTGGTCGACGGGCTGCCGCGAAACCCGTCGGGAAAAATCGTCAAATATCAACTGCGCGAACAGATAACTGGACGTGAATCCACGCCGGTAGATACCCGGACGTGAATTCTCGCCTCCGTCAGAACTCCAGAAAGTACCTCGAATGGATATTCGGACCCATATCCGCACGCAACCGATGCGCCGATACCAGATACAGACGATCGCGATCTGCCTCGTACTGAGCATGATCGACGGATTCGAAATCCTGATCATGGCGTTCGTGGCCCCGCACCTGAGCAAGGAGTGGAATCTGGACGCCGTCCAGGTCGGCTACCTGCTCAGCGCCGGGCTGATCGGGATGGCCGCAGGTGCGTTCCTCCTCTCGCCGCTCGCCGACAAGATCGGGCGCCGGCCGACGACGATCGCGTGCCTGGTACTGATCACGATCGGGATGGGCCTGTCCGCAATCGCCGGCGATCTCGAACAGTTGATCGTCTACCGCGCATTCGCCGGAATCGGAATCGGTGGACTCGTCGCCAATCTCAACATCCTCGTCTCGGAGAACAGCTCCGACAGGCGCCGGGGCACAGCGCTCGGGGTTTACGGCATCGGCCTGCCCGCCGGTGTCGCGATCGGCGGCGCCATCTCCGGGGTACTGATCGCCCAGTACGGGTGGCGATCAGCTTTCGTCTTCGGTACCGCGATCACGGCGCTGATGCTGGTCATCGTGGTCCGGTCCCTGCCCGAGTCGACCGAGTTCCTCATTGAGAAGCGGCCGAAGAATGCGCTCTCGCAGTACAACAAGATCGCAGCTCGCCTCGGCTACCAAGCGTCCACCTCGTTGCCCGAACCAACCACTGCCAGCGCTGCCCGCTCGGTACGCTCTGGTCTGTTCGCCGGGGTCATGGGTCGACGGACGGTGCTGTTGTGGCTCGGCTACTCGTGCCTGGTCGCAGCCTTCTACTTCGCCAACACCTGGACCCCGAAGCTCCTCACGGACGCCACCGGCGACCCGAACATCGGGGTGACCGCCGGGGTGCTGATCAACGTCGGTGGGGTGATCGGCGCACTCGGCTTCGCGGCACTGACGCTCGTGCTACGGCCACGGCTGGCCAACATGATCTTGATGTTCGGCGGTGCCGTGGCCTTCGTGGCCTACGCTGCGGGTTTCGAGCTCGTCGCCCTCGGCATGGTGCTCTCCGTCGCGGTCGGGATGTTCGCCAACGGGGGCATCGCCGGCTTCTACGCGATCAGCCCGCCGATCTACCCGGCAGCCATCAGGGGTACCGGGGTGGGAGTGATGATCGGAGTGGGACGGCTGATCTCCATCGTCGCCCCGATCCTCACGGGTTACCTGCTGAAGCTGGGCTGGGCGCCGGTCGATCTGTACCGGCTCTTCGGGGCCGTGCTCGTCCTCGCAGGAGTCTTCGTGTTCCTACTCGATCGCAGCTACCGCGGGCTCAGCGAAAACCCTGAGACCCCAGAAACTGTCGCACCGGCCAGCATCGAGGAACCAACGGTACCGGCTCGCTGACGGCGACAGACCGTCCGGGCACAGGGAAGCACCCTCCCGCCGGGGCGAGAGGGTGCTTCCGTGTGAGCGGGAAGGAGCGTGGTCACAGTCCGAGGTCGCGGCCGATCAATTCCTTCATGATCTCGTTCGACCCCGCCCAGATCTTGGTCACCCTGGCGTCCTTCCACGCACGCGCGACACGGTACTCGTTCATGAAGCCGTACCCGCCATGTAGCTGCACACACGCGTCGAGCACCTGGTTCTGCACCTCGGCAGTCCACCATTTCGCTTTCGCCGCATCGACCGCGGAGAGCTGACCGGCGGCATGTTCGGTGATGCACCGATCGACGAAGGCTTGGGTGATCTCGACCTTCGTGACCAGCTCGGCGATCAGGAATTTATTGTGCTGGAACGACCCGACAGCCTGGCCGAACGCCTTCCTCTCGCGTACGTACCCGATGGTTTCCGTGAGGATCTGGCCGGCGTTGGCGATGTTGTTCACCGCGCCGCTGATCCGTTCCTGCGGAAGTCGTTCCATCATTGCGACGAAACCGCGATCGACCTCCCCGATCACATTGGTCGCCGGTACCCGAACGTCGTCGAAGAACAGCTCCGCCGTGTCGGAGTCGAGCTGGCCGACCTTGTCGAGTTTGCGTCCGCGAACGAAGCCCGCCATTCCAGCCTCCACCCCGAAGAGGGTGATCCCTTTGGCTCCCTTCTCCGGAGAGGTCCGTGCTGCCACTATGACCAGGTCTGCCTGAATACCGTTGGTGATGAAGATTTTCGAGCCTTTGAGGATCCAATCGTCACCGTCGGCGATCGCGGTCGTCTTCAGGGCCGCCAGATCCGAGCCACCGCTGGGCTCGGTCATTCCGATCGCGGTGATGATCTCGCCGGAACAGAATCCTGGCAGCCAACGCCGCCGTTGTTCGTCGGTGCCCAGCTCGACGAGGTACGGGGCGGCGCAGTCGACATGGATGCCGAACGAGGAGGCCGCGCCGGCGGTGAACTTGCCGAGCTCTTCGCCGAGCACTGCGCTGTATCGGTAATCGTCGACGCCGGCGCCGCCGTACTCCTCGGGGACGTGCAAACCCAATAGGTCGTGGGCGCCGGCATCCAACCAGATCGCACGGTCGATCATCCCCGCCCGGAGCAAGTTCTCCTCGTTCGCCCGCAGGCTGCGGTCGACGAAATTGCGGGCGACGGTGCGAAAGTCGTCGTGGTCGGCGGTGTAGACGGGGCGGTGCATCACAGGTCCTCGTTCTCGTTGGTGCGGTCGGTGTTGGTGAAGGCGCTGATGCGTGACGACGTCGCGGCGAGGTCGCGGAGCAGTAGCGCAGGTTCCCAGAACGGATCGTTGGTGGCCGATCGGAATCGCTCCATACGCTCGACGGTGCCGGCCAGGCCGACGAGGTCGGCGTGAAACAGCGGGCCGCCCTTGGCTGGCGGAAAGCCGTAGCCCTGGCGGAAAACGGTGTCGATGTCGGCTCCGCGGAGAGCCACCCCCGATTCGAGGGCGCGTGCCCCTTCCGCCACCAACGCGAAGATGCAGCGGTCGACGATGGCGTCGTCCCGCCATTCTTTCGCCGGAATGGACCTTGCTGCCGCGTGTTCACGCACCATGGCCGTCACATCCGTATTCGGTGTGGCGGAATCGCCATAGCAGTACCAGCCCTTGCCTGATTTGCGTCCGAACCAGCCCTGTTCACACACCGCGTCCGCGATCGCCCAGTCCCTGCCGATGTCGGGCCGGTGCGGTGAAGCCGTTCGGGCCTGCCGCAGGATGTCGTTTCCGACGAGGTCCATCATCCGGAACGGGCCCATGGACATCCCCCAGCGCTGCAGGGCGGCATCGACCTGCCAGGGTGCCGCGCCCTCGACGCATATTTGCAGTGCTTGCCGAAGGTATTTGTCCACGAGCCGGTTTCCGATGAAGCCGTCGTCATTTCCGGCGATCACGGGAATCTTTCCGAGCCGCTTCCCGAGTGTCAGCGCTGTGGCGAGGGCGGCCTCGCCCGTATCAGTGCCAGGGATGACCTCGACCAACCGCATGATCTGAGCCGGGCTGAAGAAATGCATGCCAACCACGTCGGCGGGGCGGCCGGACGCGGCAGCGATGGGATCGATGTCGAGGGTCGAGGTATTGGTAGCGAGCACGGCTTCAGGTTTGGCGATGGCGCCGATCGCGCGGAAGACGTCCTGCTTGACTTCAGGGTTCTCGAAGACAGCTTCGATGATCATGTCGGCCTCGGCGAGTTCGTCGAGGCTTTCCGCGGCCCGTACGCGAGACAGCCGCATGTCGCCCTCCAGTCTCGGCAGGGTGCCTTTGCGGACCGCTCGTTCGAGCGAATCACGGACCGCGGTCACACCGGCTTGCAGACCTTCCACCGAGGTGTCGTGGATGGCGACCTCGAGACCTCCGGAGAGCAGAGACAGGGCGATCCCCCGTCCCATCGTGCCTGCACCGATGACCGCGGCCCGCGTGATCGGTCGGGCACGCTCGCCGAACCGGCGCGGCCAGGCGACGGACGACTCGGAGAGGAATCGGTAGCGGGCAGCCGCGGCCTCGTCGGTGGACATCAGCGACAAGAACAGCGACTCCTCGCTGGCACAACCCTCCTCGAAGGTGCGGCAGGTCAGTCCCGCACGCACCGCCGCGACGGCGATACGGCGAGACGTATTTACGTTGGAGGTCATGAGGTCCTGGGCGAGGCGATCCAGAGAATCGACATCCCATCCGACATCGATCGGGCGATCCCGCAATCGGGGGATGGGACGAGCAGATGCTATTGAGGCGGCGAATGCCACCGCCCGGTCCAGCAACTCTGTGTCATACAGTTGATCGATGAGTGCGGTGTCGGCCATTTCCGACGCTGTGAATCGCTTCCCGGACACGATCGCGGCGAGCGCCCGAGGAATTCCGATCGCCCGGGGCAGCCGCTGGGTGCCACCAGCGCCAGGAATGAATCCCAGTGTCGATTCCGGGAGCCCGAGCAGTGCGTCTGGCTCGGCGACTCGGTAGTGGCAGGCCAGGGCCAACTCCAAACCACCGCCTAATGCGTAGCCGCTCAGTGCGGCCACCACCGGCGTCTGCATGGAATCCAGGAGCGTGTGAATATCACGGTGCAGGGAGGGAGAGGCGAAAGCTGTTCCTGCGTCGAATTCGGTCAGATCGGCACCGCCACTGAAGAACGACGTCGCACCCGTCAGCACTGTGGCTGCCACCGAATCATCGTGCTCGATCTGTGTCAAGGCAGCGTGAAGGGCCGATCGAGTGGGCTGGTCGAGGGCGTTGACGGGTGGGTTCGCTATCTGCAACACCGCGACGGAGGAGCGGCGTTCGATGGCGACACAGGTGGCGGGGGAATCGGATTCTCGAGCCAGGTACGTGGGGGAACTCGGCAGTGGGATCACTCTCACATAAAAGAGTGTCGCACTATTGACTGTCAAACCTCTGACAAGAATACTGCTGATGTAAGTCCCGCCGACTCGCGGGAGCCGCAGCCAACGGGGATAGGTAATGACACATACGAGCGCAGGACGTCTTCTGAAGACCACTGATGATTCCGGCCCTGCGATCCTCGTTGCGAACACCGTGCCGGAGATGTTCGAGGAAGCGGTTCGGAGGGTCCCGGATCGGGCGGTGATCGCCTATTTCGACGGCGAGCTGAGCTACGCGACTCTCGATCGACTCGCCACCGGTTTCGCCCATTACTTGCAGGCTCATGGTGTTGTGTCGGGCGACCGGGTGGCTGTCCAACTACAGAGCTCACCGCACTTCGTGATCACCGTGCTCGGGGCGTGGAAGGCCGGTTGCGTGATCGTCCCCGTCAACCCGATGTACCGCGCGCGCGAGGTGCGTGAGTTGCTCGACGACAGTGGTGCCGTGGTCGTGGTGTGTTCGGAGGAGGGTTACGCCGGCATACTCGGTGACGTCATCACGGGCACCGCGGTCCGGGTCACCGTGACCACCGGTGAACTCGACTTCCAGACGCGGAACCTGCCTACGGTGTTCGGTCCCGTCCAGCGTCGCGTACACGCCGGTGTCGACGACTTGATCGAGGTCGCTCACACGCAGAAGCCGAACGGTACGGCTCTCGCCGTCACGCGGCCCGAGGACCTGGCAGTCATCTGTTACACATCGGGCACCAGCGGCCCACCCAAGGGGGCGATGCTCACGCACGCCAACCTTCTACTGGGCGGTGTGGGCACCGCCGAGTCGCTCGGCCTTCCGGCCGGTGTTCGCATCTTTGCCATGGCTCCGCTGTTTCACATCACCGGGCTCGTCGTCGAACTGGTGCAATCGCTCATCCTTCGCGGCACCCTGATTCTGCCGTACCGGTTCGTTCCCTCCGTTGCCCTCGACCTGTTCACCGAGTATCGCCCCCACTTCACGGTGGGACCCCCGACCGCCTACTCCGCACTCATGGCGACCGAAGGTGCAAGCCGTGAACACCTCTCGTCCTTCACGATCCTGCTGGCCGGCGGAGCACCGCTGTCTCCGGCGGTCGTGGACCGGTTCGAAGAGCACTTCGGCCACTACATTCGCAATGGTTACGGTCTCACCGAAACCTCCGCCGCATGCGTTCTCATGCCGCCCGGGCAGCGAGGCGAGGTCGATGACGTCACCGCTGCGCTGGCGAACGGCCTGCCATTCCCCGATGTCGAACTGCGCATCGTCGACGAGGCCGGTGCGACCGTGGAGACCGGCGAGCGTGGCGAGATCCTGGTGCGCGGTCCCATCGTCACCACCGGCTACTGGAGAAAGCCGGACGAGACCGCCGCAGCCTTACGTGACGGGTGGTTCCACACCGGTGACATCGGGCTCCTCGACGACCGTCACATGTTGTACGTCGTCGATCGGATCAAGGACATGATCATCGCCTCCGGATTCAAGGTGTGGCCCGGGGAGGTCGAGTCCGTCCTCTACCAGCACCCGGCGGTACGGGAAGCTGCTGTCATCGGTATCGAGGATCCGTACCGAGGACAGACGGTCAAGGCCGTGGTTGCTCTCCAACCCGGAACAGACGCAACCGCGGACGAATTGACAGCGTGGTGTCGTGAGCGAATGGCCGCCTACAAGTATCCGCGAGTGATCGAGATTCTCCCGGACCTGCCCAAAACGTCGAGTGGGAAGATTCTGCGGCGCGCGCTTCGCACCGCAGACCACGTATACAAGGAGTAAGCCATGAACCGCGCTGCCGCGGCCTCTACATCAACCCGGGGTCGCGCCGAGATCGTCGCCGACGCCGCTCGTACCCGCACCGTGCCCGACAGGAGCAATCGGCCAGGCAATATCATGCATGCCATGGCAAAGGCGCAGCAGGGCTCAGCTCCTCCGACCGGTTCCGCTGGCATCTCCGCGTCGGCGGTCAGGGGCTCGGAGTTCGGTGAGGTTGCTGCGCGGTTGACCCGCGAACGTCACGCAGGACTCGACGACCAAGCGGTCGCCCTCGGGCTGACCATCATCCGTGTCTCGAACGCGCACATGCAGGAATCGGAGCGCCGGATCCACCGTCCGCATGGATGGAGTTGGAGCGGATTCCACCTCATGTACATGATCTGGTTGTTCGGCGAAATCGAAGCCCGCGACATTGCCCGACTGGCCGGTGTCACTCGCCAAACCGCATCCAGCGTGCTGTCCAACCTCGAAAGCAATGGCTTCGTACAACGAGAGCGCACTTCGAGCACCGACAGGAGGCTGGTCTCGGTCACTCTCACCCCGAAAGGCCTCGAAGCCATCGACGAGGCATTCACTGAGCAGAACGAACTCGAAACCGAATGGTTCGGCTGTCTGAGCCCCGAAGAACGCGACCTGCTCAAGAACTTGCTCGATCGGGTCGCTACCCAGATAAAGCACTCCAAACACGCTGCGCCGTAGCTATTTCCGGACAGCGCGCTTCGACCGCAGTCAGCGTTCAATCGGCGGGCAAAATCTGTGCCCCGGTCCGAAGGGTGTTACCGCGAAAAACCGCTACGAGTTGTCCGTCGTCTCTGCGCACCACTACGTCGTAAATTCCCGCTCTACCCGCCTGGTGCGACACCCAGCACTCGGCGAGCAGATTGTCTCCGGTCCGTGCCGCGGCAGGATAGGAGATATTGGCCGTAGTTGTCACACTTGCCTGATTCGATGCACTGGCCGCATATGCCAACGCGGTATCCGCGAGAAGGAAAATGATTCCGCCGTGGCAAATTCCGAGTGTGTTGGCCATGTCTTCGCGGACGGTCATCGCCATCACGGCGAACCCCTCGTCGATCTCTCGGCACTCGATGCCGTGGGACTGTGCGCACCGATCGCCCGCCATCAAGGCAAGTGCGACCTCGTCCGGCAAGGGGGTCATCGCACTGTCGATGTTCATGCAGGAGCCTCTCAAGATTGTCAGTGATCTGACAATTGATCATACGTGGGCGACCGGGCAGATTTCAATGTCGATGGGGTGAACGATTTCTCCTCGGTAAGCCCCCAAGTTCACCCGCCGCGTCGGTCGCCGGCCACGCTGTCGTCCTCGAGCCGGCCGAGTGGACATGCCCGGACGGGCGACCTCTGAGTGGCCGCGGGTCACATTCGGATGCATGGCGTACCACAGTGCGTGCGTCCCTGTTCCTCGTACCAGGCGAGGAGGTCGGGATCGTCGACGGACTTGGGGTCGACGTTCACGTCACGGCCGGCGAGCATGCCGGTCACGGGGATCTCCACCTTCTTACCGGTGCGGGTGTGCGGGATGCCGGGGGCGAGGATGACCTCGTCGGGGACGTGTCGCGGCGACAGGCGAGTGCGGACGTCGGCGCGGATGCGTTGCACTAGTTCGTCGATCAGCGGTGAGGCGTTCGATCGACATCGTCGACGCCGTGATCGGGGGAACGGACCTGCCGTGCGGGTCCACCGGCCCGCTCGAGTTCTCGGGCGAGACCCCTGTCACCGTCGACGGTGCGCCGACCGTCCCGTCGGTGTGCCCGGTTTCACGCGCCGATCACGTAGCGGGGGAGCCCAGTTCCGCCGACAGCGCACGGCAGTGTTCGACGAGGACGAGGCCGTGCCGCGCGCACAGAGCGTCGTCGAGGCGGAACGTCGGCCCGATGACGCTGAGGGCGCCCACGATCCGCCCGACAGCGTCGTAGATCGGGGCCGCCACACCCGTCGAGTGGTCCTCGATGGTGTCGTGGGCGATCGCGTATCCCTCGCTCTGCAGGTCGCCCCGCAGCGCGGCGCCGACGGCTGTGCCGTCGAGCGGCACCGTCTGCCCGACCCATCCCATGTGCCGGATGGCGTGGGTGCCCTCGATCTGCGCGAGATACAGGGCGGTGCCCTTCGGGCCGTGGGTCGACAGGTACGTGGATTCGCGGGTTCCCTCCGCGATCGCGACCATCGCGGGCCGGGCCCGGGACAGCAGCTGGTTGTCGCTGATCGCCCGGGCGCCGATCTGGAGAAGCCGCGGCCCGGCTCGGTACACGTTGTCGTCGCCGCGGACCAGGAACTCGCTCTGCTCCATGCTGCGGATCAGGCGCAGCGCGGTACTCGTGGCGAGACCGGCGGCCTTCGCGGCGTCACCGAGCGTCAGCCCGCCCTGCTCGGTGATCGCGCCGAGCAGTTCGAAGGTGCGGCTCGCGCTGCGGGTCACCTCTCCGGGGGCCATGGGTCTCTCCTGACGGTCGCGGGTGTCGGCGTGAATCTACCGTGCGGAGATCTCGGACAGCAGGGGCTGCCGGTGTTCGTCGAGCAGCGGGCTGCGGCGGACCCCGGGGCGTGCGCTGTCGCCGAACACGACCGGCTGCCGCACGTAGTCGATGGTTCCCGCGACGGGATGCTCGAACGATTCGACGAGTCCCCGGTGCCTGCTCTGCTCGGACGACAACGCCTGTTCGACGTTCCAGATCTCGGAGCTCGCCAATCCGGCCGCGCCGAGGATCGCGACCACCTCGGCGACCGTCTTGTCCTTCGCCCAGATCTCGATCTCGGTGCGCAGGGCGGGTTCGTGATCGGTGCGGGAGGTGTCGTCGGCGAACCGGTCGTCGCCGAGAAGGTCTGCGCGATCCATGGTGTGCGCGAGCTTCTCGAACCCGGACTGGTTGGCGACGGCGAGGACGAACAGTCCGTCCGCCGCCCGGTACGTGTCGAACGGGGTGGAGACGGGATGCCGATTGCCCACCCCGGCCGGCGCGACCCCGGAGGCCTGCAGCTGACTGTGCGCGGTGGGCAGCATCGCCAGCATGCTGTCGAACATGGCGA
This sequence comes from Rhodococcus sp. NPDC057014, assembly GCF_042673295.1. Classification (NCBI taxonomy): domain Bacteria; kingdom Bacillati; phylum Actinomycetota; class Actinomycetes; order Mycobacteriales; family Nocardiaceae; genus Rhodococcus; species Rhodococcus sp. NPDC057014. Next base: position 12,577 of record NZ_JBHUSF010000097.1, on the reverse strand, counting down.
CGTCGAGGTGTTGCCCCACACCCGATTCCCGGGTGCCGACGAGGGCGGAGCTGATGCCCCACGCCGCGAACAGTCCCGCGACGAGGTCGCCGAACGACTCTCCGAGCCTGGTCGGGCCGGATTCGGGGGAACCGGTGATGCTCATGACCCCCGACATCGCCTGCACGACGAGGTCGTAGGCGGCCGCGCCCGCGAGAGGCCCGTCCTGCCCGAAACCGGAGATGGACGCGTACACGAGCCGGGGATTGCGGGCGTGGACGGTGTCGTAGTCGATGCCGAGCCGGGTGGTCACGCCGGGCCGGAAGTTCTCGACGAGAACATCTGCCGTGTCGAGGAGATCGAACAACACGGCGCGATCCGCTTCGTCCTTGAGATTCAGTGCCAGTGAGCGCTTTCCGCGGTTCAGCACATTGAAATAGATGCTCTCGCCGTCGCGGAACGGGCCGAGGTGCCGCGAGTCCTCGCCGACGGCGGGCTCGATCTTGACGACGTCGGCGCCGGCGTCCGCGAGCAGCGCCGTGCAGTACGGTCCGGCCAGGACGCGGGAGAGATCGACGACGCGGATGCCGTCGAGGGGAGGCAGGGTAGGCATGACGAGCCCTCCTCAGAATTCGGTCGAGCGCGGCGACGGCGCGTTGGCGGCGATGGTGAGCAGCTGGATCTGCGAGGTGCCCTCGAAGATCCGGAGGATCCGGCAGTCGCGGTAGAGGCGTTCGATCTCGGATTCGCGCATGAACCCGGCGCCGCCGTGAATCTGCACGGTCTGGTCGACGATCGAGAAGCAGGCCTCCGTCGCCACGTACTTCGACACCGACGCGGCGCGGCGTAGGTCGGCGCCGGCGTCCTTCATGTCCGCCGCCCAGTCCGCGGTGACCCGGGAGGCGACGAGTTGTGCGTCGCACGCACCCAGTAGCAACTGGATCGCCTGGAATTCGGCAATGGGGTGTCCGAACTGTTTGCGCTCGGCCGCGTAGGACCGGCCCAGTTCCCAAGCGCGCAGCGCGATTCCGTTCGCCATCGCGGCCACGTCGATGCGGGCGCGGTTGAGGGCGGTGAGCGCGATGTTGCCGCCGCGACCCTCGGTGCCCACCACGGCGTCGTGGGGGAGGACGACGTCGTCGAGGTACACGGTGTAGGTGGGCGCCGATCGGATGCCCAGCTTGTCCTGCGGCTCCGAGTAACTCACGCCGGGAGTGCCCTGGGGGAGGACGAACGCGGTGATGCCGCGGAAGCCTGCCGACGGATCGGTTTTGGCGAAGAGGACGACGAGGTCGGCCTCCTTGGCGTTGGAGATGTACGTCTTCGACCCCGACAGGTGCCACCCGTCGTCCTCGCGCCGTGCCGTCGTGCGCATCGACGCGATGTCGGAGCCGGCGTCCGGTTCGGTGAGGGCGAACCCGGCGAGCAGTTCACCGGAGGCGAGCCGGGGCAGCCACCGGCGCTTCTGCTCCTCGGTTCCGCCGACGAGGATCGGCTCGAGCCCCAGGTAGTGCGCGGTGTAGATCGAGGCGAGGGCGGCGTCGGTGCGGGCCACCTCTTCGATGGCGATCAGTTGGGTCCTGGTGGACAGGCCGAGTCCGCCGAACTCCTCGGGCACCGAGATGCCCATCAGGTCCTGTTCGCCCAGTCGCTTCACCAGCTCCGCCGGGAACTCCCGCGTCTCGTCGCGGAACGCGGCGCCGGGGTGGATCTCACGGTTGGCGAACGCGCGGACTGTGGAACGGAACTCGGCGGCATCGAGCAGCTGATCGGTCACGGGAACTCCTGTCGGAAGATCAAAATTGCCATCTAGTGAAATAGCAATGCCATTTGGTGGCATATCGACTATGAAGGAGAACGCCGAATTTGTCCAGAGGCGCCGGTGTCCCACGCGCAGGAGGGGGTACTCGACGAAGCACGGACAGTCCACATCCCGTCCGGCACGGCAGAGGGAGGCAAGAATGCGTGCGATCACACGAGGGATCGTCACCGCGGGAACGGCGATCGGCGCCGTCATCGCCGGCGCGGGGGCGGCCGCGGCGGAACCTGCGGCCGCGCCGTCCGGCACCTATCAGGGAACGACCACCACACCCGCGGGAGAGTTGATCTGGAAGGGGAAGACCTTTCAGGGCGACACGGTGGTCAACAACTTCGCGTTCGGACTGACCGGACTCGCGGGCACGACGTCGCAGGACGGGAACGGAAACACCGTCATCGACTACAGCCCATCAGGTCTGGGGTTCCTGACCGACAGGATCTCCCCCAACGCCGACGGGAGTTACACCGGGGCCGTCTACGTGGGCGGCAGCCAGGTGGGAAGTTTCGGCCTCTCGAGATAGCTGTCCCGGGGCCTGCTACGACAACGAGGCCGCACCTCTCGGGTGCGACCTCGTCGTCACAGTGTTATCGGGGCGTCGGTCAGACGGCCCGCACGTTCTGGGCCTGCGGGCCCTTCTGGCCCTGTCCGACCTCGAACTCCACCCGCTGGTTCTCCTCCAGCGACTTGTAGCCGCTGCCCGAGATCTCGGAGTAGTGAACGAACACGTCCGCGCTACCGTCGTCCGGCGCGATGAATCCGAAGCCCTTCTCGCTGTTGAACCACTTCACAACACCCTGCGCCATACCGTTCACTCCCTGAGTTGCCGCCCGGGATCTCACATCGAGATCCCGTTCGCGTAAATCTCATCCTGTCATCTAGCCGCGCGTGCTTCCAGTGGTAGGCCCACGAATCCTCCGGATCCGGGGCTCTCGGGAGGTCGTGGGCGAGAAATTTCCCCCACGGAACCGATGATTCTGCCCGTCGGGGGCGGTCCTACCTGCGACCGATGATCACCTGCAACGAGGAGAACTCGATGAATTCCGCATCGACCGCCACCACCCGCGCCCGGACCCTCGACGTGCCCGGTGCCAGGCTGTACTACGAGGTACGGGGCTCGGGTCCCGTCGTGGTGCTCGTCGGCGCCCCGATGGACGCCGACGCCTTCGCGCCCGCGGCCGATCTGCTGGCCGCCGAACACACCGTGCTCACGACGGACCCGCGGGGCATCCGCCGCAGCCCGGTCGACGACCGCGACCGCGATTCCACCCCGGAGATGCGCGCCGACGACCTCGCCCGGCTGCTGAGGCACCTCGACGCAGGCCCTGCCGTGGTGTTCGGTTCCAGTGGCGGCGCCGTCAGCGCTCTCGCGCTCGTGCAGGCGCATCCCGAGCTGGTGCACACCGTGATCGCTCACGAGCCGCCGCTGGACGAACTGCTCGACGACCGCGAGCACCTGCGCGTGAAGACCGACGAGATCATCGACGCCCACCTCGGCGGGGATGTCGTGGGAGCGTGGAGGAAGTTCCTGGATCTCGCGAACATCCACCTGCCCGAGGAGGTGTTCCAGCAGATGGTCGGGGGCGAGCGGGACGAGCAGACCGAGGCGGACGAGTACTTCCAGCACGCGCACATGCTGCGCCCGACCACCCGCTGGTGCCCGGACCTCGCCGCGCTGTGCTCGGCGTCCACCCGCATCGTGGTCGGAATCGGCGAGGACTCGGGAGGTCAACTCTGCGATCGGACGTCGCGGGCGCTCGCCGCCGATCTGGGGATCGAGCCCACGCTGTTCCCGGGTGATCACATCGGTTTCGCCCACGACCCGGACGCATTCGTCACCCGCCTGCGCGCAGTGCTGCGGGAGGGCTGAGCTCGCGGCCGCGCGGGCGACCTCAGCCGACGATCGGAATGCGTTTCGTGACGATCCGATGGAGGAACCGGGCGGCGGTGCGGGCGGTGCGGTTGTCGATGTCGAACGCCGGATTGAGCTCGGCGACATCGACAACCGCGAGTTTCCCGCTGGCCGCGACCGCGTCGCACACGAATTGAATCGTCTCCGCGGGCACCCCGTACGCGGCGGGAGCGCTCACTCCCGGCGCGACCGCGGCGGGCAGGACGTCGAGGTCGAGGGTGAGGTAGACGAGATCGACGTCCGACAGGAACTCGCTGACGAACACGGCCACGCGGTGCCGGTCGGAGACCGAGCACTCGTCGTCCAGGAGGTACCGGACGTCGTATCCGCGTGCGGTGTCGAACAGCGCGGTGGTGTTGCTGGGCTGGCTGATGCCGAGCACGGAGTACTGCAGGGTGGTGCCCGCCGCGTGTTCCCGTTCGAGGATCTGCCGGAACGGTGTGCCCGAACTCGGCACCGGATCGGACCGCAGGTCGAAGTGCGCGTCCAGGTTCAGGATCCCGACCCGTTTGCGCGGGGTCCGGACCGCCGCCTGCGCCAGACCGAGGTACGTCCCGAACGCCACTTCGTGGCCGCCGCCGAGGACCACCGGGAACTGGCCGGCGTCGAGCGTCGCGGCAACCACCGCGCCCAGCGCCTCCTGCCCGGCTTCGAGACGATTGTCGGTGACCGCGACGGTGCCGGCGTCGTACGCGCGGAGCGGTTCGGCGAGCGCCATCGACGACAACGCGCTCCGCAGCGCGTCCGGACCGCGGGACGCCCCGCGGCGTCCCTTGTTCCGTTCCACGCCCTCGTCGCTGGAGAATCCGATGAACACGCAGGCGCCCGGCTCGGCGCCGTCCCGCATCGGGGTCACCGTCTGGTGCCAGCGGAGGTGGTGACTCGACGTGCCGTCCGTCCTGCCGACCCAGGGGGGCGGCGGTATCAACAGGTTCTCCATCATCGCAATGCCCTCGCTTTCTCGTGATCGACGTGCGCGGACCAGGCGAGTTCGCCGCCCCGCCACACATCGCTGACCAGGGGGACGCCGGGCCGGTAGGCCAGGTGCAGGTACGACGGCGCGTCGAGGGCGAGGGCGTCGGCCCGCGCTCCGGGACGCAGGACCCCGACGTCGGCGCGTTGCAGCGCGCGGGCGCCGCCCGCCGTCGCCGCCCAGATCGCTTCGTCCGGGGTCATGTGCATGTCCCGCACCGCGATCGCGATGCAGAACGGCAGGCTGGTGGTGTAGCTGGTGCCGGGGTTGCAGTCCGCGCCCAGCGCGACCGTGACACCGGCGTCGAGCAGGGCCCGGGCATCGGGGTACTTGTTGCGGGTCGAGAAATCCGCGCCGGGCAAGAGGGTCGCCACCGTCGAACTCTGCGACAGCGCGTCGATGTCGGCCTGCGTGGTGTAGCAGACGTGGTCGACGGACGCGGCGCCGAGTTCGACGGCGAGCTGGACTCCGGGCCCCTCGCGGAGCTGGTTGCCGTGGACGCGGGGGATCAGCCCCTTCGCCATTCCGGCGGTGAGCACGGCGTGCGCCTGATCGCGGTCGAATGCGCCGGTCTCGCAGAACACGTCGATCCATTTCGCTTGCGGTGCACAGGCATCGATCATCTCCGAGCAGACCATGGCGACGTAGTCGTCGGCGCGGCCCGCGTATTCCGGCGGCGGGACGTGCGCGGCGAGCAGCGTCACCTCGTCGGTGAGGGACGCCGCGATCCGCGTGCTGCGCAGTTCGTGCGCGACCGTCTGCCCGTAGCCGGTCTTGCACTCCACGGTGGTGCTGCCCGACCGCAGCGACTCGTCCAGCAGTCGCCGCGTGTTCGCCTGCAGTTCTTCGTCGGTGGCGTTCCGCGTCGCCTCGATCGTGTTGCGGATGCCACCCGCCGCGTACGGCTGCCCGGCCATGCGGGCCGCGAATTCCTCCGCGCGTTCCCCACCGAACACCAGGTGCGAGTGGCTTTCGACGAAGCCCGGCAGCACCGCCCGGCCGTCGAGGTCGTACCCGACGTCCGCGGCAGGCGCCGCGTCGGTGCTGCCGACCCAGGCCACCACGCCGCCGTCGAAGACGACGGCGGCGTCGCGGATCAGCCCGAGCGGACCTTCCCCCACTGTCGGGTCGTTGGTCACCAGGGTGCCGATGCCGGTCAGCGCTGTGGAGCGGGAGGTGTTCGCTGTCACTGCTGTTCCTTCCAGTGGTTCGACGATACGGTCGCTCGGGCGGTTGGTCATCCCTCGGACATCGGCACGCGGACGCCGCGCTCGCGGGCGACGTCGGCGGCGTGGTCGTAGCCGGCGTCGACGTGCCGGATGACGCCCATGCCGGGGTCGTTGGTCAGGACCCGCTCCAACTTCTCCGCGGCCAGGTCGGTGCCGTCCGCGATGCACACCTGACCGGCGTGGATGGACCGGCCCATGCCGACCCCGCCGCCCTGGTGGATGGACACCCACGACGCGCCCGACGCGGTGTTGACGAGCGCGTTGAGCAGCGGCCAGTCGGCGATCGCGTCGGAGCCGTCGAGCATCGACTCGGTCTCGCGGTACGGCGACGCGACCGATCCGGAATCGAGGTGGTCGCGACCGATGGCGACGGGCGCCGACAGCTCACCGGACGCCACCATCTCGTTGAACTTCAGGCCGGCCTTGTGCCGTTCGCCGTAGCCGAGCCAGCAGATCCGGGCCGGCAGACCCTCGAACGCCACCTTTTCGCCTGCCATCGTGATCCAGCGCTTGAGGTGCTCGTTCTCGGGGAACAGTTCGAGGATCGCCTTGTCGGTGGCCTCGATGTCCTTCGGGTCGCCCGACAGCGCCGCCCAGCGGAACGGGCCGAGGCCCTCCTCGAACAGCGGACGGATGTAGGCGGGCACGAAACCGGGGAAGTCGAACGCGCGGTAGTAACCGGCCTTGCGGGCCTCGTCGCGGATGGAGTTGCCGTAGTCGAACACCTCGGCGCCCTTGTCGAGGAAGCCGACCATCGCGGCGACGTGGCGGGCCATCGACGCGCGGGAGTCCTCGGTGAACTTCACCGGGTCCTTGTCGGCCATCGCCTTCATGTCGGCGAAGTCGATTCCGAGCGGCAGGTACGACAGCGGGTCGTGTGCCGACGTCTGGTCGGTGACGATGTCGATGGGGGCGTTCATGGCGAGCAGTTCGGGGAAGATCTCGGCGGCGTTGCCTTCGAGGCCGATGGACAGCGGACGCTTCGCGTCGCGGGCCTCGATCGCCAGACGCAGGGCGTCGTGGATGTCGGTGGCCTTGGTGTCGAGGTACTTGTGCGCGATCCGGCGGTCGATGCGGGTGACGTCGCAGTCGACGCAGATCGCGACGCCGTCGTTCATCGTCACGGCGAGGGGCTGGGCGCCGCCCATGCCGCCGAGGCCCGCGGTCAGGGTGATGGTGCCGGCGAGCGAGCCGCCGAAGCGCTTGCGGGCAACGGCGCCGAACGTCTCGTACGTGCCCTGCAGGATGCCCTGCGTGCCGATGTAGATCCAGGATCCGGCGGTCATCTGCCCGTACATGATGAGGCCGAGGGCGTCGAGCTTGCGGAACTCCTCCCAGTTGGCCCAGTCGCCCACCAGGTTCGAGTTCGCGAGCAGGACGCGGGGCGCCCACTCGCTGGTGCGGAACACACCGACCGGCTTGCCGGACTGCACCAGCATCGTCTCGTCCGACTTCAGGGTCTTCAGCGTGCGGACCATCGCGTCGAACGCTTCCCAGCTGCGCGCGGCCTTGCCGGTGCCGCCGTAGACGACGAGCGAGTCGGGGTGCTCGGCGACCTCGGGGTCGAGGTTGTTCATCAGCATGCGCAGGGCGCCTTCTTGCTGCCAGCCGAGGGTCGTCAGTTCGGTGCCGCGGGGCGCCGACACGTGGCGGGGTCCGGAAACCGGAGGCGTCGTGGTGGTCATGTCGTGTACTCCTTGATGGTCGAACGAGAGAGGTGGAAGAGTCTGGGGGTCAGCGTGATTCACTGTCGAGAATCAGCCATGGCGGTGTGTTCCGGGTAGATCATGGCCGGGGGCGGGTTGCTGCTGCGCCGTGCGAGCGGGTAGTAGATCGCGGCGGTGAAGACGATGCCGACGATCCAGGAGATGTCCGCGCCGCCCAGCATGTCCGTCACCGGGCCGGTGTAGAGCTTCTGTGCGAGGAACGGGATCTGCGCGACGACGCCGATGGCGTAGCAGCTCATCGCCGTCGTGTTCCAGCGGCCGTAGCGGCCCGCCGGGTCGTACAGGGCCGGGATGTCCACGCGCTCCTTGGAGATGAGGTAGTAGTCGATCAGGTTTATGGCGCTCCAGGGGGTGAAGACCATCAGCAGTACGAGGACGAAGTTCTTGAAGTTGTTGAGGAAGTCGGCGCTGGCGCCGATCGCGATCAGCATCGACACCGCGACGAACCCGATGATGTACAGGGTGCGGGCCCGGGACGAGATGCGCGACTGCCCGTTGAACGCGGTCACGGTGGTGAGGATCGACATGAATCCGCCGTACGCGTTGAGGCAGTTGACGGTGAGCTTCCCGACCAGGATCACCAGGTAGATCATCAGGGCGATGACGGCGGGTCCGGCGAGTTCGCCGATGAAGCCGACCTGGTCGCTGAGGAACGCGTCGCCGGCGACGGCGGCGACGAGCGCGCCCAGCGTCATCGACCACTGCGAGCCGATCACGCTGCCCGCGAACGTCGACCAGAAGGTCTTCCGCTCGCTGGTCGAGCGCGGCAGGTAGCGGGAGTAGTCCGCGACGTACGGTCCGAATGTCAGCTGCCAGCCGGCTCCGAGCGAGATCGCGAGGAGGAACGTGACGATGTCGAAGCCCTTGATTCCGACGAACGCGGCCACGTCGTACTCGGCGAACAAGCGGATCAGCAGGTAGGTGAAGCCGATGATGCCGACGACGGTCGCGACCTTGCCGACCACGTGGATGAGCTTGTACCCGGTCACCGCCACGAACGCGGTCATCGCGCCGAAGATGAGGATGCCGACGGTGGCATTGTCGATGTGGAGGATCTCGTTCACGGCCTGACCGGCGAGGACGCTGCCGGTCGCGGCGAAGCCGAGATACATCAGGACGACCAGGACGAGCGGGAGCACGGCGCCGAGGACGCCGAACTGGGCGCGGCTCGAGATCATCTGCGGCAGGCCGAGACGCGGTCCCTGAGCGGAGTGCAGGGCCATCACGGCACCGCCGAAGATGTTGCCGATCAGCAGGCCCACGATGGCCCACAGCGCGTCCGCGCCGAAGACGACCGCCAGGGCGCCGTCCACGATCGCGGTGATCTGCATGTTGGCGCCGAACCAGAGCGTGAACTGGCTGCGCGGAGATCCGTGGCGCTCGTCGTCCGGGACGACGTCGATGGTGCGACGCTCGGGCGCGAGGCTGATCTCGGGAGGTCCCTCGTGTGTCATTGGCCTGATGTCTCTCTGTGACGAGTCCGGCAGCTGGGTCGGTCCCGGGTGCTCTGTCCCATGTCCTGATTCCAGTGTGCTCTGACTCACGTTTTTTATCGCGTTAGATGTATAGTCCTGTATAGACAACCCCCTGTCAAGCGTTCTCCAAGGACCCAGCCGAGAAGCGTGCCGGCCCGCCACTGCACCAGCCGGGAGTCCCGATGCTCCCGACGGAAGGTACTGACATGAGAGTAATTTCGACGTCCTCACATCCGCTCGAGGGCGATGAGCAGCTGTTTTCCGACCAGGAGACGCGCGAGCGCTTCCTCGACCTCTACCTCCGCACCGCAGGTCACCCCTCCGCCGACAATGCGGATCCCGAGGCACGTGATCGGATCGCGAACACACATCTCGAGACGGGACGGCACCGGATCCCCGGGACCGCGGTCGTGCGCGGCATCGACGCCACGGACCCCAGCGGGATCGGACCCGCCGTGCAGATCGTCACCGACGACATGGCGCTGCTCGTCGAATCGGTACTCCTCACCGCGGCCCGGGTCAGCGCCCCCATCGAGGAGGCACTGCACCCGGTCGTCGCCGCCCGCCGCACGGAGTCGGGCACCCTCATCGACGTGCGTCCGGCCACCGACGCGGGGACGGCGGAGTCCTGGATCCACGTGGGGCTTCGCGCCGACACCGACAGCACAGTCGTCGCCGCACTCGCCGAATCCCTGACCGCCGTCCTCGCCGACGTGCGCCGGGTCAACGCGGATCTGGCGCGCATGCGCGAACTCCAGATCCAGGTGTCCGGGCAACTCGACGCGCAGGCAGGCCAGGGCACGCTGTCCGAAGAACTCCGGGAGGCCGCCGACTTCCTGCGGTGGTGCGAAGCGGGCAACTTCACCGTCCTCGGATACGCGCGGTACGACGCCGACGGCGCACCCCGGGAAAGTCTCGGCGTCCTCCACGACCGGGAGGGCGACCGTGCACCGGCCACCGATGCCGGTCCCGTCCTCGCGATCGGGCAGGCGGCGCTCCCGGTATCCGTGCACCGTTCGTCGTATCCGTCCTTTGTCGGTGTCCGGGCCGCAGGGGAGGAGCACCGCTTCGTCGGCGTGTTCACGCCCGCGGGCAGGCACGAGAACGTCCTGGACATCCCGGGTGCGGGCCGGCGGGTGCGGGCCCTGCTCGACCGCGCCGGCTTCGACATCGACTCCTTCTCCGGACAGGCCGTGCTGCAGGTCGTGCAGGCGCTGCCGCTGACCGAGTTGTTCGCTGCGAGCCCGGATTCGCTGCATTCGGCCCTCACCGAGGTCGCCGGCATCACCGCGCGCGAACACATCCACCTCTTCCTGCGCACGGACGTCCCCGGCGACAGCATGTCGGCATTGGTGTTCATCCCCCGGGACCGGTACAACACGCGGACGCGCCTGGCGGCCCAGCAGGTCCTCCTCGACGAGTTGAACGGCACCGCCGTCGAATACACCACGAACGTCTCCGAGTACCCGCTGGCGATGGTGCATTTCACGATGCGCGTTCCCTCGGACACCGAGGTGACGGACACGCGGCGCCTGGACATTCAGCGCCGGATCGTCCGGGCCTGCCGGACCTGGGACGACCGGTTCCACGACGAGTTCGACGCAGCCGAACGCGAACTCCGCGCGCACTATTCGGAGAACTTCCCCGCGGTGTACAAGCACGACTTCGACACCGAGCGCGCCCGGACCGACGTCGCGGTGTTCGAGACGCTGACGGACGGGGCGATCGAGACGCGACTCGACACGCAGGCCGCCGACTGGCGTTTCACCTTCTTCGTCGGCGGCGCCCCCGCCTCCCTCAGCGACGTGCTCCCGATCCTGCAGAGCATGGGTGTCGCGGTCCTCGACGAGCGTCCGTACACGGTCGCGAACAGTCGCGGAACCGGCTGCTGGATGTACGAATTCGGGATTCGGCACGCATCGGCCGGGCCGGTGGACGACGCGCTGGCGCACCGCTTCACGGAGACGTTCGCCGCGGCCTGGGAATCCCGCGCGGAGACGGACAGTTTCAACGAACTCGTACTCCGGGCGGGCCTCGACTGGCGCGAGGTGGAGGTGCTGCGGGCCTATGCCCGCTACCTCCGGCAGGGCGGGTTCCCATACAGCCAGAACCACATCGCGACGGTTCTCGGAGATCACCCGGAGATCTCGCAGGCGCTGATCCGGTTGTTCGCGGCGAGGTTCGATCCGGACGGCACTCTGGACTGCGCAGACCTGATGGCCTCGCTGGAAACGGCGATCGGCGACGTGCTCGGTCTCGACGCCGACCGCATCCTGCGCGCCTACCTCAACGTGGTCCGGGCGACCCTGCGCACCAACCGTTACATCCGCACGGGCCGGGAACGGAAGGTCCTGTCGTTCAAATTCGACCCGCAGCGGATTCCCGAACTGCCGCAGCCGCGGCCCCGCTTCGAGATCTACGTCTACTCGCCGTGGGTCGAGGGTGTGCACATGCGGTTCGGCGCCGTCGCGCGAGGCGGCCTGCGGTGGTCCGATCGCAAGGAGGACTTCCGCACCGAGGTGCTCGGACTGGTGAAGGCGCAGGCCGTCAAGAACTCGGTGATCGTGCCCGTCGGCGCGAAGGGCGGATTCGTCGTCACGCGTCCGCCGGCACCCACCGGCGACCCGGCGCGGGATCGGGACGCGCAGCGCGCCGAGGGTGTGCGCTGCTACCGCAGCTTCATCAGCGGACTGCTCGACGTCACCGACAACGTGGACCTCGCGAGCGGCGCTGTGATCCCGGCGCCCCGGGTGGTGCGGCACGACGGCGACGACACCTACCTCGTCGTCGCCGCGGACAAGGGCACCGCGACGTTCTCCGACATCGCGAACGACGTTGCGTCGCAATACGGATTCTGGCTCGGTGACGCGTTCGCGTCCGGCGGATCCGTCGGGTACGACCACAAGGCGCTCGGCATCACCGCCCGCGGCGCGTGGGAGAGCGTGAAACGGCACTTCCGGGAGATGGGGGTCGACACCCAATCGGAGGAGTTCACCGCCGTCGGGATCGGCGACATGAGCGGCGACGTGTTCGGCAACGGAATGCTGGCCAGCCCGCACATCCGGCTCGTCGCCGCTTTCGACCACCGGCACGTGTTCCTCGACCCGAACCCCGACGCGGCCACGTCCTTCGCGGAGCGGGAACGGCTGTTCGCGATGCCGCGGTCGTCGTGGGCGGACTATGCGCCCGACCTGATCAGCGCGGGCGGCGGTGTGTGGGAACGGTCGAGGAAGAGCGTTCCGGTCAGCGAGGAGGCGCGGCGCGCGCTCGGGCTGGCGCCCGGGACCACCGAACTGTCGCCACCCGACCTGGTTCGGGCGATCCTGCGGGCGCCGGTGGATCTGCTGTGGAACGGCGGGATCGGGACCTACGTGAAGGCGGGCACCGAAACACACCTCGACGTGGGCGACAAGGGCAACGACGGCGTGCGGGTGGACGGCGCCGACGTCCGGGCGCGCGTGATCGG
>NZ_JBHUSF010000096.1:0-27602 GCF_042673295.1 Rhodococcus sp. NPDC057014 | reverse complement strand
CGACTCGCGTCGTGTGGGTGGGCTTACGTATCGACTTCGACCGCTCCGGCTACCGGTCCGGTTCCTCCGGAAGCGCTGCCACCGCCTCGGCGAACATGCGGAACGGGGCGTGGATCGACAATTCGGAGATCCACGCGGCATGCGGTGTGATGACCAGGTTCGGTGTGGAGGACAGCGGATGCCCGTCGACGGGCGGTTCGGTTGCGAGCACGTCGACCGCGGCCCCCGCCAGGTGCCCGGAGCGCAGGGCGGCGTCGAGGGCCGCTTCGTCGACGATTCCCCCGCGAGAGACGTTGACCAGAAAGCTGCCGCGCCGCATGCAGCGCAGCGCCTCTGCGTCCAACCGTCCCCGCGTCTCGTCGCTCAGCGGCAGGTGCACGGACAGCACGTCGCTGGTGCCGATCAGCTCGTCCCAGCCCACCTGTGTGTACGCCGGGAAGCCGTCGCCGATCGGCCCGCGCGAATGTATCTGCACCCGCATGCCGAGGGCGTGTGCGCGGTGGGCGACCGCCCGCCCGATTGCACCGAAACCCCAGATTCCCAGTGTCGCACCACGAACGGAGCGGGGCGGGGGTGTGCCCACCGTCCAGCCGCCGAGGTGAACCGACCGGTCGAGGCGGTGCGTCTGGCGCAGGATCCCCAGGACGAGCGCCGTGGTGTGGTCGGCGACCTCGTCGGTGCAGTAGTCGGGAGCGTTCGTGACCGTGATCCCGCGACGGCGCGCCTCCTCGACGTCGAGGTGGTCGGTGCCGACCGACGTCGCGGCGAGCAGCCGTAGATTGGGGACCCGATCCAACTCCTCCGGCCCGACCTGAGCGGTCTCCGGATTCACGGCCATCGCGACCACGTCGTCACCTCGTGGGAGGTGCGGCAGCACGTCGAGAATCCAGAGGTCCGGCAGCAGGGCGGGATCGGCGACGAGCGTACCGACCCCGTCCACCACCACGGCACGGCGTTTCGTCTCGTGTGTCATCTCAGGACCTGTAGTCCGGGGCGATCCGATCGACCAGGCGCAGCAGGGCGGACCAGGCGAGGTCCCAGTTGTCGCTGTTGTCGTGGTCATCGGCGGAATTTTCGTTGTTCAGTTGCCGGGCGGTGTGCTCGCACACCTCCGGCGACGGAACGATCAGTTCCTGGCCGGTGGACTGCGCGGCGACCTGCATCTCGCATGCCCGCTCGAGGTAGAACATGCGCAGGAACGTGCGGCGCGCGCTGTCACCCACCGTCAGGAGTCCGTGGTTGCGGAGGATCATCGCGTTCTTGTCGCCGAGGTCTTCCACGAGCCGGACCTTCTCCGCGTCGTTGAGTGCGACACCCTCGTAGTCGTGGTACGCGATCCGGTTGTAGAACTCCATCGACGTCTGGTTGATCGGCTGGAGGCCGCCCTTCTGCGCTGCCACCGCACAACCGTTGCGCGAGTGGGTGTGGAGCACGCAGTGCGCGTCGGGCCGGGCGGCGTGGATGGCACTGTGGATGACGAATCCGGCCGGGTTCACCCGGTACTCCGACGGGGTGAACAGTTCGCCGTCGAGACCCACCTCCACGAGGTTCGACGCGGTGATCTCCTCGAACAGCAGTCCGTACGGATTGATGAGGAAGCGGGGTTCCTCGCCCGGAAGTCGCTGCGAAATATGACTGAAGATGAGGTCGGTCATCTTGAAGTGCGCGACGAGGCGGTACACGGCCGCCAATTCGACGCGCAGGTCCCATTCGGTCCGGTCCCGCGCCGCGGCGGGGTCGGACACGGGAATCTGCTGCTCTGCTGTGCTCATGACGACTGTTCCTTCTGTGGTTCGAGAGTGAATGTCAGTGCTTGAGGCCGTCTTCGACAACACTCCATCGCGGTGCGAGGACGCCGCCGGCGAACGCGACCGCGCCGATGGCCACGAGAATGATCGCCGCGGGCCAGAGGTGGTCGCCGGTCACGGTCAGCACGGCGGTCGCGATCAACGGGACACACCCGGATACCAGGCCGGCGTTGTTCGACGAGACGGCCACGCCGCTGTACCGCACCTTCGCGGGAAACAGACTGGTGAGCACGGCCCCGCTGACGGCGTACGGATAGGACACGGCGGCAACGCCCACGCTCATCCCGAGTACGACGAGCACGGGGTGCGCAGTGCCGATCGCCCAGAAGATCGGGAAGGCGAGGACCATGGTGGCGACGGCACCTCCGATCACGACGCGGCACGAACCGAATCGCGAACCCCAGCGTCCGCCGGAGATGATGACGGGTATCTCGATCGCCGCCGCGATGACGGTCGCGAGCAGAAGCATCGACGCTTCCAGGCCGAGCACGCGTTTGCCGTAGCTGATGACGAACGTCGTGATCAGGTAGAAGCCGCCCGCGCCGATGAGCATGACGGATGCACCGACGAGCAGCTGTCGCCACGCGCCGACGAACACCTGGCGCAGGGGTGCCTCCGCGACGGCGTCCTCCTCCTGCAAGGCCTCGAATTCGGGCGACTCCTCGAGCTGACGGCGGATCAGGATGGACACCCCCAGCAACGGCAGGGCCAGCAGGAAGGGGATGCGCCACCCCCACGAATCGAAGACGTCCTCCGTCAGCAGCGCCGACGTCAGGAAGAACGCGCCCGAGGACATGATCGTGCCGACCGGGGATCCGAGCTGCGGAATGGACGCGTACTTCGCGCGTTCCTCCGGCGACGAGTTCTCGGCGGCGATCGTGACGGCACCGCTCCACTCCCCTCCGACGGCGAGTCCCTGCAGCACGCGCAGCACGATGAGTGCGATCGGCGCGATGACCCCGATCGAGTAGTAGTTGGGCAGCATGCCGATCAGCACGGTGGCGACGCCGATACCGACGATGGTCGTCATCAGAATCTTCTTGCGACCGACCCGGTCGCCGAGCCATCCGAAGAGCAGTCCCCCCACCGGGCGCGCCACGAATCCGACCGCGAGTGTGCCGAACGACGCGAGCGTCGCCGTCAGCGCGTTGTCGTTGACGAAGTACTGCACGTTGAACACCAGCGCGGCGGCCGTGGTGAACAGAAAGAAGTCGTACCACTCCATCGCCGTTCCCACGAATGCGGCGAACGCCACGCGCCGGGACGTGTCTCGTGGGATCGGGGTCGGGGGGCCGACCTGTCGGGTTGCCGAGGGGCTCATGGTGGTGCTCCGAATGTCGCGGGTACAGGGCAGGAAAGTCCAGTTGGGGTGTCATCCAGTTGGGGTGTCATCAATGAAACCGCACCCGGGAGCGGGAGGAAATCGCTATCTGCCTCGAGGAAGAGCAGGATTATTGTGTATGTGCATAATGTGACGGCGAGGGAGCAACGTCGTCGGCGAGCTTTCCCAGGTGATTCGTCCACTGCGACAACAGCCGATGAGCGAATCTCCAACCACGTGTTACTCCGGTGCGCGAATCGGAGATCTCGACGAAACGTGACCGCAAACTCAGGCGAAAGGACCCTGCCGTGAGAAACCTCGCCAAGCGGAAACAGGAGACACTGCCTCGCTGGCGCGAGTTGATCGTCGGCGCCATGCGCAACACCGACGATCTGGCCACTGCCTTCCTCGACCGGCTCGACACCGTCGAGGGATATCGATCCGGTCTGGTCGACCGGGAGGGTCTGCGCGATTCCGCCCGCGAATCGATTCGGCTGATCCTCGAAGCCGTCACCGCAGGCGCGACGACAACCCAGCTCAGCTCGCTCCCCTCCGAACTGGGTCGATTGCGCGCCCGGCAGGGGATTCCCGTCGAGGATCTGGTGACCGCGGTCCGTCTCGACTTCGGCATCATCTGGTCGGCGCTGCTGTGGCGCGCGAACTCGGCGGACATGGCGGTTCTCGCGTTGCACGTCGACAGCCTGTGGACCGTGGTCGACGACTACGCTCGCGCCGTCCACCAGAGCTATCTCGAGGAGAAGGCCGCGATGGCCGCCTTCACCCGCGACGAGCAGCAGACGTACCTGGCGGAACTGTTCGGGCCGGCAGGCCTCGTGCCCAGCAAGCTCGAGCAGATCGCCCGGGCCCTGAAGGTCGACGCCGATGCCACGTTCCGGGTCGTCGTCGTGGATCCCGAAGCGTCCCAGGCAGTGCACAGAATCGCGAATACCCTCGCGGCCGGCGGCGAACAACTCTTCGTGCTGAATCAGTCCGGCCGCGTGGTGGTTCTGTGGCCCGCACCGCGGACACCCACCCGGGGGCTCGAGACGCAGCACCGGCAACTGCGGGACGTCGCCGGCGGCATGGTCGCGGCGGTGCCCGGACTCACCGCGGTACCGGCCGCCGCGAACACCGCTCACGAGATCTTCCGGACGATCCGCCCCGACGAGCACGGCCTGACGACGCTCACGGACGCGTGGGCCCGGGTCACCAAGGGCCGACTGGACGATCAGACGGACTTCTCGGCGCACCTGCTGTCCGGGCTCGCGTCGATCACCGACGAGGAACGCGAGCGCATCGTCGAGACCGTTCGCGCCTACCTGTCGACGGGTAGCGTCACCGACACTGCGGCGCAATTGTTCTGCCACCGCAACACGGTGCTCAACCGGCTCGGCAGGTTCGAGAAACTGACGAGCCTGAACGTCACCGTGCCCGAACAGGCCGCGCTGGCGCTACTCGCGCTGGCATGACTGCGTTTGGAGTGTCGATCTTCATCCAAGATGGGCCACTGTCCTCTCGCGGGGAGGCTCGACATCACCGCGTACTCCGCTCTTAATCCTCGACCTATACACCCGGAATGTCGGAGATACGGACGTCGTCGGCGTTCAGATCTCGCAGCACCTCGGCGCGAACCGAATCGAGGTAGCCGATGTGAGTCGCGAACGCCGCCCGCGCCTGTGCCGGGTCGCCGGTGGCGATCGCCTGATACATCCCCTCGTGCTGCTCCATCACCAGTCGTCGATCCAGTCGATCGACGAAGACACGGTTGGTGACCGGGCGGATCAGGTGCACCGAGGTCATCGCCAACTCCAGGATCGGATTGTGCGCCGCTCGCGTGATCGCGGTGTGGAACTCGAGGTCCAGCCCGAGCCACTCCTCGATGTCCATCTCGAAATCTCGCGACGCCATGACAGGCCGGTGAATGGCCCCGAGGTCTTCCTCGGTGTGGCGCTGGGCCGCCATCGCGACACTGAACTCCTCGAGCACCCGACGTGCTTCGTCCACGTCGTGCACCGTGACGTCGCCGGCGCGGAACCAGAGGCGGATGGCGTCGCCGAGCAACTCGGCGATGTCGTCGGAGTTCGGGACCGCGACATACGTGCCGCCCCCGACGCCGCCACGGACCGACGTGAGCAGTCCCGTCGCGGTCAGAAGTTTGAGCGCCTCACGCGCGGTGTTGCGTGACACGTCGAACGTGTCCGCGAGGTCGAGTTCGGTGGGCAGCCGCTCCCCGGGAACCCAGACGCCGTCGGCTATCGCCGATCTCAGCTGCTTGGCGATCTGCCCCGAGGCGTCCTTGCGGGTCAGCGCCTTCGGCCTGAACGCTCGATCCATTGCGGGAGACCTCTCTGTTGCCTGACGTTGTGCTCTGCATTACAGTAACGCCCAACGTTCAAAGTCCAACATTGAACGTTGACCTTTTCGTCGGCACCCACAGCGACAAGTGCAAACCACCACCCCGGCCTGCGCGCCGGCCCACGGAAGTGACCACAGATGAGCCTCGACTGGGATATCCAAGAAGCCACCATCGACAGCGTTCAGCAGGCCTATCGCGACGGCACCGCAACTGCGCGCGCCGTCGTGCAGGCATATCTCGACCGCATCGCCGCCCTCGACCAGGACGGGCCCCGGCTGAACTCGATCATCACCGTGTCCGACACCGCCCTCGACGACGCCGACGCACTCGACCGCTCCTTCGGTGCTGCCGGGGAGTTCGCAGGGCCCCTGCACGGAGTACCCGTCCTGGTCAAGGATCAGGCCGTGACCGCGGGGATACGCACCACCTTCGGCAACCAGAACGCCGCGAACTACGTGCCCGACGAGGACGCAACCGCGATCAAGAAACTCAAGGCCGCGGGCGCGATCATCCTCGGCAAGACGACGATGCCCGACTTCGCCACCTCGTGGTTTTCCACCTCCTCCGTCTCAGGGGTTACCAAGAACCCCTACGACCTGACCCGGGACCCGGGCGGATCCAGCAGCGGCTCCGGAGCCGCCATCGCGGCAAATCTCGCCCTCGTCGGCATCGGCGAGGACACCGGGGGCTCGATCCGCCTCCCCGCCTCGTTCTGCAACCTCGTCGGCTTGCGTGTCACACCCGGCATGATCAGCCGCACCGGCATGTCGCCCCTCGTCGTACCGCAGGACACCGCGGGACCCATGACCCGAACCGTGACCGACGCCGCCAAACTCCTCGACGTCCTGGTCGGCTACGACCCCACCGACGACTTCACCTCGGTGGCGCGCCATCATCGCCACTCCGGTTCCTTCGCCGAAAGCATCAAGAGCGCCACCGTGACTGGCAAGCGGATCGGCATCCTGCGCAGCGCATTCGGCGACCCGATCGACGACGCAGGAGCAGCCGTCAACGACGTCATCGACAACGCGCTCGAGGAACTCGCCGCTGCCGGGGCCGAACTCGTCGACATCGAGATCCCGAAGCTCGATCACTACGTCTCGTTCACCTCCCTCTACTTCACCCGCTCCCGCAACGACATGAACCAGTTCTTTGCCGAAAACCCCCGGATCGGCATCGCCAGCGTCGACGAGGTGCGTCGAGACGGCACCTACGACCCACACCTCGACCTGTTCGAAGGCATCACCGACGGCCCAGAGGACCCCAAATCCGATCCCGACTACCTCGACCGTGTCCTCGCACGCGAAGAATTCGCCCGGACCGTCACAGCACTGTTCGTCGAACGCGCCCTGGACGCCGTCGTCTTCCCCGACGTGAAACTCCCAGCACCCACGCACGACGACGTACTCGGCGGCCGCTGGACATGCCTGACGTATCCGACCAACACCGTCATCGCGTCCCAACTGCACTTCCCCGCAGTCTCGGTCCCGGCGGGCTTCACCGCAGACGGACTCCCCGTCGGCCTGGAGATCATGTCCACCCGCTTCGAAGAAACAACCCTCCTGCAGATCGCGCGCGGGGTCGAACGGGTCCTCGGCGCCCGCCGGGCGCCCGCACTCACCGGCGGTCCGACAGGAACGGGCGCCTGATGTCCATCACCCTCAACGCGGACATGGGCGAAGCCTTCGGCATCCACACCTTCGGCAACGACACCGCCCTGCTCGACTACGTCGACACGATCAACGTTGCCTGCGGAATGCACTCCGGGGACCCGAGCACCATGGCACGAACGGTCACAGCCGCACTCGACGCGAACGTCACCATCGGCGCTCACCCGGGCCTACCCGACCTGACGGGGTTCGGGCGTCGAGAAATGATACTGACCGCGGACGAAACCCGGGATCTGATCCGGTATCAAGTCGGAGCCCTTACCGCCTTTCTCCACGCCGCGGGCGCTCCGCTCCACCACATCAAACCGCACGGCGCGCTCTACGGAATGCTCTCGCGCAACGAAGAATTGATGGAATCCGCCTGTGACGTCGCCGAACAGTACGGCGTCCCGATACTCGGCCTCCCCCACACCGCGCACCAACGCGTCGCCGAACGCCGCGGTGTGGAATTCGTCGCCGAGTTCTACGTCGACCTCGACTACAACGACGACGGCACCATCATCGTCAACCGGACCGCCACCCACCACGACCTCACCCACATCGAAGCCAAAGCACGCCGGGCACTTGTCGACGGCAAGACGACATCGATCCGCGGCACCGAAATCGACGTCACCGTCGAATCACTCTGCATCCACTCCGACCTCCCAAACGCACCCGACGTCGCCGCGCGCATCCGCCAACTACTCGACGAACACCAAGGGAGCACCACCACCACGGTCTGAGCGCGCACCCGCTCAAAGCAGCGTTCGCGGTGAGCACGCCACTCACAGGGAAGTCACCCGCGTCGGGATGACAGCGGGCCTGAGTAAGTGCGATGCGGTGAATTGCGGCATTGAGCTGACGGTTCCCGGCACGCAAGAGCCAAACGTCGAGCACGGTTCGACGAACATACCGGAAGCGGCGCGGCCCCGTTTTGCCGCGCGAACGCATCCTTGGAGTGAAATCGATCGACACCAGCGGTCTCACCGACCAACTTCGCTGCAATGAGCGGTCCGCACTCAGGAATCACCAACAACGAAGGAGCCCGTACAGATATCGCCATTGAGCTCGTCGATCTCGACAGCGAGGCGGCGTCGATGCTCGACGAGTCGAGCTGCCAGTTCAGCGACAACGCCCGAAGAGTTCAACAGATGCGCCCGAACCTTATCGACCGAGCTGGTCCGATCCATTTTCGTCGGCACCTTCCACCCCGGGTCGAGCTCGTCAAGGTGCCAGCGCAGGCGTGCGATGATGCGTGTCCGCTCGGCAACGAGCTCTTCGTGATAGTCGGCCAGAAGCCGGAGCTCACGTGCTGTGCCGTCGAGGCGGGCTTCGGGCAGATCGGGCTCACGCAGGACCGCGCGTGCGACAGCGAGCGCGTCGATCGGATCCGACTTGCCGTAGGTGCGCCGTCGCGGACGTTCGCCATCAACTTCGGCGGGACGCGAACTATTCGTTCGCCGGCGGCGATCAGATCGCGTTCGAGGCACGAGCCCAAGTGACAGCAGCCCTCGATAGCCCAAACTCGACAACCAGCCTGTTCAGGGTTGCGTCACCCTGCGACCGTATCCATCAGCCATATGTACGAGCCGGATGCTGACCGATTTCGGTATCGCCCATATCGCAGGCGGCTTCGAAACCACGGCCGGGATCGTGACGGGTTCGCCGGCGTTCACCGCCCCCGAGGTCATCGCCGGCGAGCCGCCGAGCCCTGCCGCGGACGTCTACGGCCTCGGGGCCACGTTGTTCGCCGCTCTCACCGGGCACGCCGCCTTCGAACGCCGCAGCGGTGAGCAGCTGAGGGCGCAGTTCCTGCGGATCGCGGCCGAGCCCGTTCCGGACCCGCGTGAGCACGGCGTTCCCGACGATGTCAGTGCGATCGTCGAGGGTGCCATGTCCGGCGACCCCGGCAGCCGCCCGGGTGCCGGGGAACTCGGCCGCCAGCTCCGCGAGTCCCAGCTCCGCGAGTCCCAGCGCCACCACGGTTTCCGGTCGACGACATGGCCATCCACGCGGAACCCGGTGCGGGACAGGCAGGCACGGCACCGGTGCGTGCGAAGTCTTCCTCGGAAGTCGACGCGTCGCCCGCGCGGTGCATCAGGGTCGACCCTGGATTCGGGTTGAACGGGTCGTCTACCGCTGGAAACGACCAGTTTCGTCGACCGCCGCACCGAGCTGGCCGAGGCGAAGAACCTGCTGACGGCCTCGCGGTTGGTGACGTTGACCGGGATCGGCGGGGTCGGGAAAACCCGGCTGGCGGTGCGGTCGCGACCAAGACGCAGCGTGATTTCCCCGACGGTGTGACGCTGGTCGAGCTGGGCGAGCTGACCGCTACACCCTGCTGACCCGCGGCAGCCGGGACGCACCCTCGCGGCAGCAGACGCTGCGGTTGTGCATCGACTGGAGCCACGACCTGTGCACCCCGGCCGAGCAACGGGTGTGGGCGCAGCTGTCGGTGTTCGCCGGCAGCTGCGAACTCGAGGCCGCAGAACAGGTCTGCGTCGGCGACCCAATCTGCGAGTACCTCCTCGACACGGTGACCGACCTGGTCGACAAGTCCATCCTGACCAGACACGAGTTCGGTGCCACGGTGCGGTTCCGCATGCTCGACACAGTGCGGGACTACGGTCTCGAGAAGGCGCGAGGCAGGCGAATATCCCGAACTGCGCCGCCGGCACCGGGACTGGTGCGCACGATTGACCCTAGAGGCGGAAGCCGATTGGATCAGTTCCCGGCAGCCCACGTGGATCACCCGGCTGAGCCGGGAGCAACCGAATCTGCGGGAGGCCCTGGAGTTCTGCGTGGCCGACAGTCCCGAATCCGGACTCCGGATCGCCACCGCGCTCTTCCCATTCTGGCTCGCCCGGGGTTTGTTCGGCGAGGGACGGCGCTGGCTCGACCGCCTCCTTCCCGACCAGTCCGGCGCACCCACCGTCGACCGGGCCAACGCGCTGTTCGCCGGCAGCCTGATGGCCGGCGTGCAGGGCGACCTCGAGGTGGCGACCACCCTGGTGGAGCAGGGACGCGCGCTCGCCGCCCAGACGATCGACCCGGAGTTGCGCGCACACATCGAACACGCCGACAGATATCTGGCCCTGTTCGGTGGGAGTCTTCCCGACGCACGCGCCCATCTCGAGAATGCCGTCCGCATATTCACCGAACAAGACGACCTCCTCCACCAGGTCCTCGCGCTCGACGGCCTCGGGATGAGCCACGAACTGCTCGGTGACACGGAGCGCGCCTGCTCGCCACCTCGCGCGCCAGCAGTCTGCTTGATCGCAACAGAAGATCGGCAGAAGGTCACCGGGCTGTTCTGGGGCAGCCCATAAACGCACGAGTGACCCCCGCCGGATTCGAAACGTTAACTCGTGGAGACACGACGTGCATGACCGACGCAGTCGTCAGACCTCAATGGCAAACGGAACAGCCTTGTTCTCCCGAGCCCACAACTTCTCACCCTCGCTACCCCACTCCGGCGGCCAGAGACCGTCGACCATCCACAAGTCCATGGGGGTCTCGTCAATGTTGAACTCGTAGTGCAATCCGCGGTCGATGGTGTATGGGTTGATGATCTTCGCGATGGTCTCGACCATCCATCGACGTCTCTTTACGTCCGCGACGTTTCGTGCAGTGTGCTCGATACACACGCGAACCATGTCGCTTGAGGCCTCTTCGCCGACGAAATACGACTTGGATGGAACCTCGTGAAAGAAGCTGAGGACATAGAACTTCGGGAGACCGACGTTCGTGTAGAACGCCGTGATGTCCTTGGCGAAGTCCTTCTTGTCCTGCTCGGTGTAAGCACCTGGTGGGTGGTAGACGTGCCAGAGCGGCATGGTGTCGGCTCCAATCTTGATGGGTTGATGATGGAAACGCGCGACCGAAAAACTACTGACAGGTCCCTGTCGATCGCCGCAGAGGATACACACGCAGTTCAACCGAACTGATCGAACATCGTTCCACTCAAAAGCAAATGAGCGGAACAAATTTACAGCTCAACTGATGTCGTCGACGAGACTTCCGGAATTGCCCCATTCGAGGCCGTCGAACGCGAGCTCAGCTACTCGCGACGGTGGCACCTTCTCCTGGCGTCGGCGCCACCATGTCGGCGCCCGCGAAGCCGAGATGAATTCCGACCAAACCCGACGCCGTTGTCAGGCGTCGAAGCCTGCAAATTGCCAATCCTGTCCCTCCTCCGAGTCGTGTGCATTTGCCGTAGATGAGACCCAAGTCACACCAACAGCAAAAAACAACCAGTTGTGAAGAAAGTTCAGTTTCGGCACGTACTGGCACCGGCTCGCCACGAAATTTCTCCCCACGCCTCACCGACTTCTTCGGCCTGGAGGCAGGCGCTCGGAAGATCGACAATGAAAGTCACACTCACATCGAGGAACCCGGTCGAGCACCCCACTAGCTACACACTCGCAGGCACCTGGATCGGCACTACGGGCGTGTTTCAGAAGTCGGCGGTGCGGAGCCACTGGTTGATGGCGGCGATGCGGACTGTGGCGGTGTAACGAACCGCAAGCTTGTCGCATCTTGTTGCCACAGCACGGTTCTACCTGAGTCGGTTGATGCCGCACTCGACTGCATGGCGCTGTTTGTAGTGCTCGACGTCGAACGCTGGTGGCCACCCATCGGACGAGCCCTCCTTCTTCCCGTTGGCTGCCTCCGTCTGCCACGGCCCGTACCGGGCCGGGACCCCGCCACGGTGTCCCCGTCCAGATCCGCCCAGCTGATATGTACACCCGGTTTGTCAAGGGCGCAGGGCGAGGCGGCGTCCAGGGCCGTTGTCGTGGGCGCCGCCTCTGCGGTCCGGTCGATCTGGGGTGGTGGCGAGCGTGTCGGTTTCGACGCGTGGTCAACTCTGACCCGAAAATAGGATGGTGAGTGAGCGGGCCGAATGAACCCGGCGGAGCCGGGTTATGTTGTTCTACCGCATCAAGTTTGGGTCAGGGGGCAGTGTCGGTGATGACGGCTTTACCGTCGCGGATGGCGATGTGCTGGCCGGTGAGTGCCTGGAGCTGGGTGGCGAGGTCGCGGGCACGGCGATGTTTGTTGATCCGGGATTCGTAGTATCCGGGCCCAAGGTCGCAGAATTCGGCGTCTGGGTCCGAGAGCAGGTGGTAGACGACGGTGAGTACCGAGTTGCCGGTGGCCACGATCGCCTTCTGCTTGCCGCGGCGTCGCGCGAGGCGCCGATAGCAGGTGCCCAGGAAGGCGTCGGCGCGGGAGTTGGCGAACGCGATCCGGCCAAGAGTGCCGGCCAGCCATGGGTTGCCCTTGCCGCGGCCCTTGCTCATGGATTGCCGGCGGACTGGTAGGTCTGCGGGCAGAACTTCGACCACGACACCAGATGCGCGGCGGACGGGAATCGGGTCATGTCGACCCCGGTCTCGGGCGATCAACTCGGCGGCGGCAACGCTGTTCACGCCGACGATGTCAGCGAGCGGGTCGCCTGTCCGGAGAAGGGGCTGATCGCGTCCTCGATCAGCCCGTCGAGTGCGGTGATCTGGGCGCCGATCCGGTCGCTGTTGTCGAGCATCATCTTCAGAATCGTCGCGCGGTGGTCGGTGAAGAATCCGCGCAGCGCCTCTTCGAGCTGGTCGGTCTTTCTCCGTGCACCGCTCTTGGCCAGCCGGGCCAGGGTCCGCGGATCCCGCTCTCCGGCGATCAGGGCGTGCACCATCGCCCGTCCGGATACGCCGTGCAGGTCCGAGAGCACCGACGAGATCTTGATCTGGGCATCCTCGAGCAGTTTCTCGACCCGTTGCTGCTCGCGGGTGCGGTCCTGCACGAGGGCACGGCGGTAGCGGGTGAGGTCGCGCAGCCGGCGGATCTCGGACGGCTGCACCAGCGACGGCCGGCACATACCACGCTCGACCACCTTCGCCAGTCACCTCACCGCCACCGGTTCCGGCAGCATCCTGATCCACTCGCGGATCTCGCCTTGATCGGGTGTCAGTCGGCGTTCGAAGAGTTCACATGTCTGCCCGTCGAGGCCGCAGGCGACCACCGATCGTGCGTGTACATCCAAACCGATACTTGTACGCTGATTCATCGCTGGGCCTCCCACATCTTGTGGCTCTACCGGCCAGGACCCGTTTCCTGCCGGCAACCCACGTTCACATGTGAGGAGGTCCCAGCCCAGCCTCTCATATCGTCTAATCGCATTCGATGTGCTGCCGTTACGTCCGCTTCGGCGGGCGACCCGCCTTCTTACTCCGAGGGGGTAGCAGAACCAACCGCACCCACAACGCGTCGGTCAAGCCCGCCCGACAGTCATTCTTGCATCGAAGCGGATGCAAGAATGACTGTCGGGCACGACGTCTGCGGCGTGTCCACGCTACTGGGCGCCGACTGGAATTATCCCCAAAATGATCGGTCCCCGGCGTGCCCGCGCGCGAGAATCTCGACGATCCCTTCCTTCGTCAGTTCGCGCGGGTTGTTCGCCGTCAATCGGGTCGCCTTCAATGCCTGCTCGGCCACGAACTCAAAGTTCTCACGGCGCAGACCCAGCTCGCTCAACGTTGACGGAATACGGATGGCGTCGAGGATGCTATCGATCCGGGAGATCGCGGCCTGGGCATTCGCCTGAGGATCCGCGTGCGGCTCGGATACGCCCAGAACATCTGCCATCTCTGCGAAGACTGTTACACGAGTTGGGAGGTTGAACCGCATCACGTAGGGCAGAAGGGCACCGACACCAATTCCATGCGAGGTGGATGTCAGCGCACCGATCGGCGATTGGATTGCGTGCGCGGCAGCGGTTCCCGACGTATTGATGGCCATTCCCGCAGCGTGTGCCGCAAGCATCGTTTCGGTTCGTGCCGTCAGATCGTCGGGTCGGGCGACCACGTTCTCCAACGAGACGTTGATCAGTTGGAGCCCGTAGCGCGCATACACATCGGTCAGCGTGTTCTTCCCGACGTACATGTGTCGATCGATCTCGTCGGCGGTCGGGTTCTTGGCGCGGGACGTGTACGCCTCGATGAGGTGGGAGAGTGCATCGGCGCCGGTCGCAGTCGTCAGCCCGGCGGGCACACTGAGAGTGAACTCGGGATCGACCACCGCGGCGTACGGCTCCAGGAACGGACTCGCCACACCGATTTTCATCGCCTGCTCGGCGTCATACACCACCGCGCTGGATGTCACTTCGGCACCCGTGCCGCCCGTCGTGGGCACCGTGATGACGGGCAGTCCTGGCCCGGGAACGAGGTTCTCTCCGTAGTACTTCCGGACATCGCCGCCGTGCGCCAGGAGGATCGCGACGACTTTTGCGGCATCCATGCAGCTGCCGCCACCGAGACCTATCACCGCGTCGATGCGCTTGTCCGCGAGCTGACCGACCGCCGCGAGCAGGCTCTCACGGGGAAGTTCCGGATCGACCTTGTCGAACACCGAAACGTCGAGCCCTCGGTCAGTCAGTTGCTGCACGATCTCGGAAAAATGTGCGGTCGTCGTCATCCGCTGATCGGTGACAATCGCGATACCTCGGCCGAGTGTCTGCGCAAGTCGTGCGATCTGGATTCGCTGGCCGGGGCCGAAGAAGACGTATCTTGGCTGACGCAGGAGGCCGAGACCGATTGAATTGGTGTTTTCGGCGAGGCCGGCCTGCGAGTCCAGCGCCGCCGCTGCTGTCGTATTCATAGAGTGTGTGCTCCTAGTCTGTTGGGGAGATCTGTTGAGTGCGCAGCGGAGGTCAGAGTGCATCCGCCGGGTCCGTGAGGTCCCTTCCTGCGGTCTCGGGTGTTATGTACGCGGTGACCACGCCGATTGCCGACGTGACAAGTAGATAGGCCGCGATCGGGATCCAGGAATTCGTGAAGACGGCGAGCAGCGCCGATGCGATCATCGGGGCAAGGCCACCCGAGATGATGGAACCAATTTCCTTCGCCACAGCCATCCCCGAGTAGCGATAGCGTGAACCGAAGAGCTCCGGCATGTAGGAGCCTTGCACGGAGTAGAGGCCGAGCACACCCACCGAGATGCCAACCACGATCGCGAGAGTCATGAGCGCGGGCTTGCCGCTGTTGAGTAGCAGCATCGTGGGTACGGCCCACAGGAACTGGAATCCGGCGATCGTCATGTAGACGATCCGGCGGCCGAACCGGTCGGACAACCAGCCGGCGAGCGGAACCGTCACGAAGCCGACCAGGGACGCGAGGAAGACTGCTTGGGTACCTATTGCGCGGTCCATGACCAGTACCGTGGCGATATAGCCGAGCAGGAAGCTGTGGAAGATCGATGACGGGCCGCTTTCCGCCACACGGATGCCGATCGCCGCGAGGAACGGCTTCTTTCCGCGTACCCAAGCGTCCCGCAGGGGTGCGCGCTCTTCGGCGGGTTCCTCGAGGGCCACGGCCTCGAACACCGGGGTCTCGTCGAGATACCGTCGGATGACGAGGGCTGCGATCACGACGAAGATGCTCAGGATGAATGGCACCCGCCATCCCCACGAGAGCATGGAGTCCGACGGCATATTGGCGATGAGCAGCCAGACACCGGAGGCCACCAGGGTGCCTGTGTTCGTCCCCAGTGCCACGAACGAGGCGATGGCGCCCCGCTTCGGCCCCGGCGCGTATTCCGCCAGCAATACTGAGGTTCCAGCCAACTCGGCGCCTGCACCGAACCCCTGCAGCAAGCGGAGTGTCACGAGGAGTATGGGTGCCCAGATTCCGACCTGCGCGTACGTCGGCAGCAAGCCGATGCCGAAGGTGGACACCCCCATCAGGGCAACGGTGATGACCAGTACCGGCTTGCGGCCGTGCTTGTCGCCGATCCGCCCGAACACGACGGCGCCGAGTGGCCGTGCGAGGAAGCCGACGGCGTACGTCGCGAAGCTCGACAGCAGTCCCACGGCAGGGTTCAGTCCCGGAAAGAACAGGGTCGGCAGCACGAGCGCGGCCGCCAACCCATAGAGCTGGAAGTCGAAGTACTCCAGAGACGTACCGGCCCAGCCGGACACAATCGCCCTGCCGAGTTGTCGTCCTCGAGTCTTCGGCGGTTCCCCCGCCGGCGACTTCTGGTCAGGCGCGTCGATCTGCCCAACGTCTCTCATATGGAAGCTCCTGTCCTCATTGACCGACCTGTTTGCCTGTATTTGCTGCGGCGACCGTCACGGGGCGGGCTGGTCGAGATGTCGGTCACGTCCGATCCACCGCGCAGGTTGGCCGCGCTCGGCCTTCGGTGGATTGATTGTTCCGAAGTCGACCGATTACCGTCCAATACTGATTCAAGCGTTCACTCAGAGCGTTTTCCTCTCAATACTCTCGGCATCGGCATGAGACACGAAAAGCGCTTCGAGCCGCAGAGGCATGCGAAGCGCTCATGTTCACCACGGACTCCACGCTGGTCCGGTCGGCCCAGGCTCGGACGGCAGCCTCACCTCGGCGGCAGTACCGGTCGGCGACTACACCAATATTATTAAGATCGAGTTCGTATCACTGGAATGCCAATTACGTATTGGAATCGGATAAGTGATTCATGTTTCGATGCCCCAGAGCATGGGAGGTATCAATGCGCACCGATGTGCAGCGAACAACACAGTCACGTACTGAACCAGACCGTGAGGGCCAGCTTTCACTCGATTCCCCACGACCGGCGGCGGATCGCGGAACTACGGAGCCACTGCGCGGGGTCCGTGTCATCGACATGACGACGTCCTACGCGGGACCGACCGCGACGATGTACCTGGCCGACCTGGGCGCGGAGGTCGTCAAGGTCGAACGCCCAGGCGGCGACGACGCCCGGCAATGGGGACCCCCCTTCGACGGCGAGCGCTCGGCCTGGTTCTTCTCAGCCAACCGAGGTAAACGATCGGTCACCATCGATCTACGTACCCCAGCCGGGCGAGATGCACTCAGGGTGCTGCTCGAGGGTGCCGACGTGTTCGTAGTCAACGTCAACCCGTCGAAACTGGCGCGACTCGGCCTCGATCCCGAGACTCTGCGCGCACAGTATCCCCGCCTGATCTGTTGCGTCATCTCCGGATTCGGGATCGCCGGCCCGGACGCGGGCCACGCCGGGTACGACCTCGTCGCCCAGGCCCGTTCCGGATTGATGTCGGTCACCGGCTCCAAAGGCGGCCGACCGCAGCGGGTGTCGACTGCACTCACCGATATCGCCACAGGAATGAACGCAGCACTCGGAATATGTGCTGCAGTGGTGCGGCAACAAAGCACGGGCGAAGGGACGATCGTCGAGGCGTCGCTCCTGGATTCGGCGCTGGCGTTGATGGCGCCCCGCATTGCGTCCTATCTGGCGGGTGAACCCGAACCTGCACCCAGCGGTGGAACCGATTCCGTGCTTGCCGTCTACCAGTCCTTCCACACGAAGGACAGGGACATTGTCGTGGCAATCGGAAACGACCGACTCTGGAAACGATTCTGCGAACTGATCGGCCGCCCGGACCTCGGCGGGGACGAGCGCTATGCAGACAATGCTCGACGCCGCACGCACCGGGCGGAGATCGTCGACGCCATACAGGCCGCTCTTGCACACCGGTCTGCAGACGCTTGGTTGAGCATATTTGCATCGCAGGGGATTCCGTGCTCGTTGGTGCAATATCTGTCCGAGGTGGTCGAAGACGCGCAGGTCAAGGACCGCCAGTCGATCGTGCAGTTGGGTGACAGCGGAAAGCTGACCGGTGTACGGACACCTGTGAGGGTCGGCGCCGCTACTGTCGCCGGCCTGGGCGTTCCCGAGTTGGGTGCCGATGTCCAGCCGGTTTTCGCCGGTCTCGGACTGACGCCGGATCAGATTTCACAGCTTCACGCGGACGGAGCGTTCGGCCCTCCCGTAGATGTCCCCTCTTCGACGAAGGAGAGAAGAAGTGAATGAGGTACGTGCAGTTGTGGTCCGCGAGTTCGGCGAGCCGGACTCCGTGGCCGTCGAGAACGTTCCCGAGCCACAGGCGGCAGCAGGCGAAGTCATCATCGACGTCGCCTTCGCCGCCCTCAACTTTCCGGACCTACTCGTCGTCCGCGGCACCTATCAGTCCCTCCCTGATCTCCCCTTCGTACCCGGAAAGGAGGCAGCCGGAACCGTGACGGATGTGGGCGCAGACGTCGACCCGTCCTGGCTCGGCCGTCGGGTCATCGCGATGGTCGACCACGGCGCATTCGCTCAACGTATCCGAGTCAGCGCCTCCGTCCTGGTCGCGATCCCCGACACCATGTCTTTCGAGAACGCCGCGGCGTTCGGGCTGGTGTACCGCACGGCCTATTTCGGTCTCGTGAGGCGTGCCCGTTTGCAAGCGGGTGAGACGGTACTCGTGACCGGTGTCGGCGGCGGGGCCGGTTCCGCCGCGGCCGCACTGTCCAAGGCACTCGGCGCTCGTGTGATCGCTGTCGTGCCGGACGACATGCGGGCGGCCGTGGCACGGGACCAGGGCGCCGACGAGGTGATCGTGTTGCAGCGGGAGTCGATCCGCGAGCGGGTCCGCGATCTCACCGGTGGTCGAGGCGTCGATGTCGTCTACGACGTCGTCGGTGACGCGGTGCTGGGTGAGGCAATCCGAGCGACCGCCTTCGAGGGTCGAGTAGTCGTGATCGGATTCGCCGGGGGCGAGCCCGCCGCGATCAAGCCTGGACACCTTCTCGTGAAGAACATCGCGGTGATCGGTTCCGTGAGTGGCGAGTATCGCGACCGGATGCCGGACGTCATGACCGCCGCGATGGACGAGCTGTTGACGCTCGCCGCCGGTGATCATCTCCCGATCCCGGTCGACTCGGTGTTCGCCCTCGAGGACGCCCCCGAGGGTTTCGCGAGGGTGCAGAAGGGGAAGGTACTGGGGAAGGTACTACTTGCGATCGGGGCACCGGCGTGAGCGAGAAGGTGGTCCTCGACCGAGTGGGTCGCGTGCTGACGATCACACTCAACCGTCCCGACGTACGGAACGCGATCGACCTCGACACCGCACGTGGCATTGCCTCTGCCGTCGAGCAGCTCGACAGCGATTCCGGTCTGGCGGTAGGGGTCATTACCGGAAGCAACGGGAACTTCTCGACGGGAATGGATCTCGCCGCGTTCCGGCGTGGTGAGCGGCCGTACGTCGAGCTCCGCGGTTTCGGCGGAATCGCCGAGATGCCGCCCGCCAAACCCCTCATCGCTGCAGTGGAGGGCTACGCCCTCGGCGGGGGGCTAGAGGTTGCGCTGGCAGCCGACCTCATCGTCGCCGCGGATACCGCGACGTTCGGTCTCCCCGAGGTCCGTCGCGGTCTGGTCGCCTCCGGGGGCGGCGTCCTGCGCCTTCCGCACCGGGTACCGAGGGCCATCGCCGCCGAGTGGATCCTCACCGGCCGGTTCGTCCCAGCGCCGGAGGCCGATCGTCACGGACTCCTCAACGCGGTGACCCGGACCGGTGAGGCCCTCCAGGTCGCGCAGGAACTCGCCGCCCAGATCGCGGAGAACGGCCCGCTGGCGGTGCGGGCGTCGAAGAGAATTCTTCGGGATGCACCGCACTGGCCTGCCGGTGAACTGTTTGCTCGTCAGGCGGAGATCACCGACTCGGTTCGATCCTCGGCGGATGCGATCGAGGGTGCCGCGGCCTTCTCCGAGAAGCGCCCACCCCGCTGGCAGGGCCGCTGATGTCTGGCGCCGATGCATCGCGCGGGGTGCACCCGGGGACAATAAGTTGACCCCACCGTGCACAGATCCGGAGTATCCATGGAGTTCAGACAGCTGGAAGCATTCATTGTCGTGGCCGAGGAGTTGCACTTCGGTCGCGCCGCGGCCCGCCTGCTGACTGCACAGCCCGCGCTCAGCCAGAAGATCAGGCGCCTGGAGGTCGACCTGGGTGTCCAACTCTTCGAGCGCAGTACACGATCCGTCCGGCTGACCCCGGCGGGAACTGCACTCCTCGACGCCAGCAGCGCCGTAATGGACAGTGTCGACACCGCCCGCGCCCTTGCTCGCGCGGCAGGACGGGGCGACGCGGGCATCGTGCGCCTCGGCTATGGAGGTGCGACATACAACAGAATCATCCCGAGAATCGTTCGGTCAGCTCGCTCGACCTATCCCGGGATCGAATTGAGGTTGGAAAGCAACCTTCTGTCGGGCAAAGCATTCGACAAGGTGGCCGATCGCGAGATCGATATCGGATTCGGCCGGTTGCCAGGAAGCCGATTCGGGGTACGCACTCATCTGCTCGCTAAGGAACACCTCGTCGTCGCACTGCCGGCCGACCACCCCCTCGCCACCCGAGAGGCGATCGACATCAAAGACCTGCGCGATGAGGTGTTCGTCGCCCCTCCGGCATCGGACGGTTCCAGCGTCCGCAATCTGTTGATCCACACTGCGACAGAGGCTGGCTTCGCCCCACGTGTGGTGCAGGAGGCGCCTGACTCTCTCACCCTCCTGTCACTCGTGGCGGCAGGAGTCGGCGTCACCCTGACCCTGTCGGCACTCCAGTTCTACGAACCCGAGGGCCTGGTCTTCCGCCCGCTCGTCGAGGAAGTCCCGGTCGACTCGGTTGTCATGTGGCACGAAGCGAATACCTCACGCACAGTGCACTCGATCCTGCGACTGATCATCGCTGAAGCGGGCACCGGCGGGATCCACACGAAATCCGATTGAGTCCGATTCCCTATCACTCCGCGACCCAATAAGTATTGGAGTGAACCTTATTCGGGCGGAGAGAATGGCATCAACGAAGTCCACCGGAAGTAGAGGCTATGGCGCACATTCTGAGTCTGACTGAGGCCGTTCGCGACCTCATCCACAACGGCGACACAGTCGCCTTGGAAGGGTTCACACACCTCATCCCGTATGCAGCCGGGCACGAGATCATCCGGCAGCGCAAACGCGGCCTCACCCTCGTCCGGATGACACCGGACATCATCGCCGACCAGCTCGTCGCCGCGGGGGTGGTCGACCGAATGGTCTTCGGGTTCACGGGAAACAGTGCCGTCGGCTCACTTCACTCGATCCGACGGGCGATCGAGAAGGATGGGTCGCTCGAGATCGAGGAGTACAGCCACTACGGCCTGCTCGGCCGGTACCTCGCCGGCGCAAGCGATTTGCCGTTCTATCCGCTCGGCTCGTATGCAGGAGGCGATCTCACCACAGTCAACCCGCTGATCCGCAAGGTCACATCGCCATACCAGACGGGAGACGACGTTGAGGAGGTCTACGTCGTTCCGCCGATTCGGCCCGACGTGGCCATCATCCACGCGCAACGCGCTGACCGAGACGGAAACGTACAGGTGTGGGGCATCGTCGGGCCCCAGCAGGAGGTCGTGTTCGCCTCCCGACGCTCGATCGTTCTCGTAGAGGAGATCGTCGAGCCGGAAGTCGTTCGATCCGATCCGAATCGAACCGTGCTGCCGAGCTTCACGGTCGATGCCATCGTTCAATGTCCACGAGGCGCACATCCGTCCTACGTACAGGGCTATTACGACCGGGACAACGATTTCTACTCTCACTGGTCGACCATCAGTAAGGATCCCGAGCTGCTCGACCGGTGGATCCAGGAATGGGTCCATGACGTACCGGACCACGCCGCCTACCTCGAGAAGCTCGGCGCCAATCACTTCGACGACCTCACCCCGGTGCCCGCACCGTCAGCACCGGTCGACTACGGGAGCACACTGTGACCACCACCACGACGGACTTCGCAACGGCCACCACCGTTGCCTACTCAACAAGCGAGTTGCTCGCAGTCACCAGTGCGCGAGCACTGCTGGGACGTCGCCTCGTCTTCGCCGGAATCGGTATCCCTACGGTCGCGGTCGCGCTCGCGCGGGCGACGACCTCACCCGATCTCCATCAGGTCTTCGAATCCGGGGTGTGCGGTGCGCACCCGCATCGGCTCCCCCAGACCGTCGCTGACGCGCCGCTGGCGACCGGCGCCGAGTGCATCTTGTCGATGCACGCGTTATTCGGCCACGTCCTCCAGGGCGGCCATATCGACGTCGGGTTTCTGGGAGCGGCCCAGATCGATCGGTTCGGCAGTCTGAATTCGACCGTGATCGGCGACTACGCCAAACCCACGGTTCGACTACCCGGTTCCGGGGGCGCTGTCGAGGTGATGGCGAATGCGCACGAGGTGTTCGTGGTGTTGCGTCGCCACACACCACGGGCACTCGTCGATCGTCTCGATTTCTGCACGAGTCCGTCGCCCAGGAGGGCACAGGTGCACGATCCCCGGGTTCGCACTCGCGGCTCCGGCGTGACCACGCTCATCACCGAACTCGGGATCTTCCGCGCCGACTCGACCGGCGAACTGGTTCTCACCACCGTGCAGCCCGAGGTCACCGTCGATCAGGTGATTGCGGCGACCGGGTGGGACCTGAAGGTCGCTGACGACGTCGCGGTGAACGAAGCGCCGTCGTCGGACGAGCTCGCGCTGCTGCGCACCGAGATCGACCCGACCCGGGTGTACCTCCGATGACCAAGCCAACCGTTGCCGTCATCGGCTCCGGAACAATGGGTCGCGGAATCGCGGAAGTCGCTGCTGTGGCCGGACATCCAGTAATTCTCCACGATGGCGCACCGGGTGTAGCCGACGACGGGGTTCGCAGAATTCGAGAGGCGGTCGCGCGGCGTGAGGAGCGTGGACGCCTACCGTCGGGCACTGGGGAGAGCATGTCACTGGCCAGTGCCTCCGCTCTGGAGGATCTTGCCCCCGCCGAATGGGTGATCGAGGCGGTGGTGGAGGACCTCGACGTGAAACGGCAGCTGTTCGCCCGGCTCGAAGGCGTGGTCGATACGCGCACCATCCTCGCGACCAACACGTCGTCGCTGTCACCCACGGCGATCGCCGCCGGGTTGCGCAACACCGGCCGGGTGGTCGGCATGCACTTCTTCAACCCGGTCCCCGCGATGAAGCTGGTCGAGGTAATCGCCGGCCACGAGACCTCGCCGGAGACGGTCGATGCAACGATCGCCCTGGCCCACACCTGGGGTAAGGAACCGGTGCGCAGCCTTGCCCGTCCGGGATTCATCGTCAACCGGGTCGCGCGGCCCTTCTACGCGGAGGCGTGGCGTCTGATGGAAGAGGGCGTCGACGCCCGCACCGTCGACACTGTCATGGTCGGTTCCGGCGGTTTCAGGATGGGGCCGTTCGCGCTGATGGACCTTATCGGCCACGACACCAATCAAGCGGTCACCCGATCGGTTTGGGAGGCCTTCGGGTACGACGCGCGGTTCGCTCCCTCCCGACTGCAGGCTGAGTACGTCCTCGCTGGCTGGCTGGGGAGGAAGAGCGTTCGCGGCGTCCTGTGGCCGGACGAAACCCCTGCACCAGGCGTTCCGCCCGCGAGGCTACGTGCGGATATCGCGGTCACATCCCGAACCGGAACCGAGTTGACGAGGCTCCTCGGCCGCAGTGGGCTGCCGCTCTCGGATAACCCGCCCGGTTCCGCGGCTACCGCCATCCTCGACAGCGGCATCGCACTAATCTCGACGGATGGGCGAACCGCCGCACAGATCGCGACGCAGCAGGGTAGCGCCGTCGCCGTAATCGACCGGATCCTCGACCCGACCGTCGCCACGGACGTGGCGGTGGCCTTCTCCCCCACGGCTACACAGCCGCAACGGGAGGACGTGTTCGCGGTGTTGCAACGCGCTGGCGTCCGTGTGCACGAGTTGGCCGACGTTCCGGGACTGGTCGTGGCTCGTACCGTCGCGATGCTCGCCAACATCGCGCTCGACGCCCTCCGCGAAGGCCTCTCGTCGCCTGCCGAAATCGACGCAGGCATGCGACTCGGCACCGGCTACCCGCTGGGGCCGATCGATTGGGCGCAGCGGTGGGGCCACGACTGGGTCGCCGGTGTCCTCGACGAGCTGATCACCTACTACAGCGATCCGCACTACCGCCCCACCCCCCGTCTGCGCCGCGCCAAGAACACTGGGTCCGAAATCTCTCGAAAGGAAGAATTGAAGTGAGCATGACGCTTCTCATCGACGGTGAATGGCGCGACGCGGCATCAGGGTTCGAGGTCATCGACCCCGCCACGACCGAGCTGATCGGTGTTGCGGCCGACGCCACCGAACAGGATGCCCACGATGCCGCCGCGGCGGCGGTTCGCGCCTTCGAGTCGTGGCGTGCCGTCGACGCCGAGACCCGTGGCGGCTATCTTCGCCGTGCTGCCGCATCATTCCGCGACAACCTCGCCGAGTTGGCCGACATCCTGTCCCGCGAGAACGGTAAGCCCCTCGCGCAAGCCGAGGCGGAGGTCCTCGGATCGGCGCGCATGCTCGAATGGGCCGCGGAGGAAGGCCGGCGCGCCTACGGTCGGGTGACGCCGGCAACCGCTCACGGTGGGCCGGGCTTCGTCCTCACGGCTCCGGTCGGCCCCACCCTGGCGATCAGTCCGTGGAACTATCCGATGAGCATGATCGTCCGCAAGATCGGCCTCGCCCTCGCCTCCGGCTCCACAGTCATCGCCAAACCGGCGAAAAAGACGCCCTTCACCTCGGAAGCAGCAGTTCGCCTCATCCAGGAGACCGGCCTACCGGCCGGCGTCCTGCAACACCTCACCGCCTCGCGGTCCGGGCCGATCAATTAGTCGTTCCTCGACAACGACGGGATCCGCAAGGTCACGTTCACTGGATCCACAGAAGTGGGCCACGGCCTGCTGCGAGCACACACTCGCGTAGCCCGTCGCTTCTCACTCGAACTCGGCGGACACGCCCCCGGCATCGTATTCGCCGACGCCGACCTCGACATCGCCGCCGACTCCATCGCACAGGTGAAGTTCGTCAACGCCGGACAGATCTGCATCGCGATCAACCGCCTCTACGTCCACCGCAGTGTCGTCGAACCACTCGTCGAAAGGCTCCAGGCGCGTGCCGAGGCACTCGTCATCGGACACGGAGTCGACACCGCAACCACGCTCGGCCCCCTCATCGACGAGGACGCGCTGAACAAGGTGACCGAGCACGTCGCCGACGCAGTGGCCGCCGGCGCGAAGACCGTCACCGGCGGAAAGCGCTGGGCGTCCGACAAGCCGCAACTGAAAGGGGCCTTTTTCGAACCGACCATCCTGATCGACGTCCCCGATTCGGCACTCGTCGCCCGCGAGGAAACCTTCGGCCCCGTCCTGCCCATCTTCATCTTCGACGACGCCGAGGACGCGGTCCGGCGGGCGAACGATTCCGAGTTCGGCCTCGCCGCCTACGTGTTCGGCCGGGACTTCTCCCGGTTGTGGGACACGATCAACGCGTTGGAGTTCGGCGTGATCGGCGTCAACGATCCCTTCATCGTGCGTCCCGAACTGCCGTTCGGCGGAGTGAAGAATAGCGGGCAGGAACGGGAGGGTGGAGTCGAGGGCATCGAAGCGTTCCTCGAACGCCGCGCCGTGGCCGTTCGGCTGCTTCCACCCGAGGACACTCAATAGCGATGCACGGGAGCGGCGGCGCATCGTCACCGTGACAACACAATTAGCGGACCTGAGAGTAGTGGCGCCTCCCTCGTCATTCGGAATTCGCGGTCTCGGTCAGCGGGGCCAACTGTCCCGCATCCGCCACGTGTACGGCGTCACCCCGAGGCTAGGTCGACCTCAACGGCGCCGGCGACACCTCCGGCCCTCGGCCGCGGTCCGGCCGCCGGCGCATTGCGAACGGTTCACGAGGTCGCTGGTCATGTAGTCGTGCCAAGGGTGCCGCCACTTGGTAGACCGAACCCCGCGTTGTGCCCGGTACTCATTGTGGTCGGCGATGTCGAGGCCCGTTACTACTTGTGGTGGTCCCAAAACCCGTATGGGCCTTCCTCCGAATTAGCGGAGGAAGGCCCATACGTCACCTGTCGATGATTACGGGATCAGGTGAGCACAATGCCGCCGGTAGCGGGAAGCACCACTCCGGTGGCGTCCAGGTCGAGCAGCAGGGAGGTAGCCGCGGCGATCTGTTCGGGTTGCCCGAATCGGCGAAGCGGGATCTCCTGCATGCGGGAGTTTCGGTACTCGTCGTAGGACATTCCTTCGACGGCAGCCATTCCAGCAAAAGCGTTGCGCAGCAGTGCTGTATCCACCGGACCGGGGCAGACGCTGTGCACGCGAACACCGGAATCCGAGAGCTCCTCGGCCAGGGCTTCCGCGTACCCCACAGCAGCGAACTTTGCCGCGCAATAGGCTCCGCCACCGCGTTCAGCGATCAATCCTGCCTGGGAGGCGAGGATCATCACGGATCCGGGGCGCCCGCGCTGCAATGCCGGCACGAGTGCATTGACGACGTTGTACACGCCGGTTCCGTTGATGACCAGGGACCGGTCGCGCACCCCGGGTGTGAGTTGACCGATTCCCCCGGATCCGCCCACGCCGTGGTAGACCGCCAGACCTGCGAGTCCCGACGCGACGAGCGGATTTTTTGCCAGGTCCTCGACCGCGGCAGCGGAGGTTACATCGCACGCCACGTAGGGTGCGTTGAGCTCGTCGGCGGTGGCCCGCAGGGCATCTGATTCGAGATCGCTGATGATCACCTTGCGACCGGCCGCGACCAGCGCTTCGGCGTAGGCCCGGCCCAGGCCACCAGCGCCGCCGGTCACCAGGATCGGTGCCTCGTCGCGGTCCCCGACGGGTTGGTGCCCGGGGGCCTGCCGAGTCAGGTCGATCGTGATGCCGGTGGTGTATCCGGCGGCATCGTCATCGCTGAGGTACTCGACCGTGGCGCGTAGATCACGGTCGGTAGTCGTCTGGTTGATGGCGACGGCGTTGACTCGACGACCGGTGTCCGCGGCCTCGAGCGCTGCTACGCCGATGACGCCCTTGACCGCATTTCGGGCCGCCGTCGAAACCGCAGTATGCGTGTCGTCGACCCGGAGCACGACAACGATCGGGAGGCTGCTGGCGTTGACGGTCTCGCCCAGCGTGTCGAGCAGTGCGCGCGAGGTGCCTTCGACTGATGCCACCCAATCCGGGCCGACAGCCTCCTGGCTGAGGTCGAGCGCAACTGTTTCCGCCGCACGCACGCCGATCCGCCCGGTGAGTTCGTCCGCAAGGGCGCGAGATGCGAATTGAGCGAGCCGGATCGTTGAGCCGTCCGTTGCCTGCGAGAGCGAATCGCGCTGCTGCGTTTCCGTTGCCGAAATATTCACGGTTGTTCAGTCCCCTTGTCGAGGTGTCAGGAGTTGGATTTGCAGACGTCCGAAGTCGGATCGGGTTCGCAGATCTGGTCCCAGGTGTAGAAGCCCGAGTCGACGACAACTTGGAGATTGTCCTTCGTCACGTTCTGCGTTGGGAGGAAAGCGACCGGGACGTCCATGTACTGGTTGTTGAGGGTGCCGTTGATCATGTCCTGCGGCACCCCCTTGCCGTCAAGGATCGATGTCGTCACCTGGGCGGCGGTCTTGGCTTCGTCAGCGAGGTTCTTGAAGATGGTGTTGTCGAGCTTGCCCTGAGCGATGAACTGCAAGGCGTCGAGATTGGCATCCTGGCCGCCGGTGACGGGGATCTTGCCGACCAGGCCCTGCGAGGTCAGCGCCGCCACGATGCCGCCGGCCAGACCGTCGTTCATCGTCACGAACA